>NZ_JBXXZH010000013.1:0-78461 GCF_059640475.1 Calothrix sp. CBUCES-K 9914 | reverse complement strand
GGGTGTCTTCTATAAAGTTAATGTAAGAAAACGTGAAGCAATCTATAAATATCAGCACTTTTGACTGATTTTTTGGCTTTTACGCAATTTTAGATAAATCCCCTATAGCTTAAAAATTTGAGCAAAAATTAATATAATACTGAAATGAGCATCACCAATACGTTACCAAAATCAAAAGCTGAATACCGTCGTCGTGAAACTGACTGGCGGTTACTTTTACGATTGGCGCCTTACGCGCGTCGTCATAAAAAGTTACTGTTCGTATCTATGTTGTTACTTGTGCCAATTTCAATAGGCAATGCAGCACGACCATTATTGATAGGGCAAGCAATTTCATTGATTCGTAACGAACCAAGTACCTATGCATTTTTGAAGCAGGGTACGTTATTGGAAGGGTTACAAATTCTGGAAGGGGCATTCCTCGTAACGGTAATTATACGGCTATTACTCACAGGGTTTCAAGGGTATCTTGTCCAAAGAGTCGGACAGAATATTACTGCGGAAATACGCCAAGATTTATTTCGTCACGTTACATCTTTGGCTGTAAGATTTTTTGACCGTACTCCTGTAGGTAAATTGATTACTCGGTTGACTAGTGATGTCGAGGTATTAGGAGATGTATTTTCGACAGGTGCTATAGGTATATTTACAGATGTATTTTCCATGCTAGTTATAGCTGGATTCATGTTTTCTGTACAATGGCAAATCGCGTTAATGTTAATTTTGACACTAGTACCAATTGGAGCCATAATAATTTTCTTTCAGCAACAGTATCGGAAAGCGAATTATAAAGCTAGAGAAGAACTTTCTATACTTAATTCGCAACTACAGGAAAATATTACGGGTATAAATGTTGTTCAGTTATTTCGACGTGAGAAATTTAACGGCAAACTATATAGAGACTCTAACAATAAATACGTCAAAGAAGTAGACCGGACTATATTCTTTGACTCATCAGTATCAGCAACACTCGAATGGATTTCCCTTATCGCTGTTGCTGGAGTATTGTGGGTAGGGGGATGGTTACTGCTCAAACAGCAGCTAACGTTTGGAATATTATCCACATTTATATTGTACGCGCAACAGTTATTTGAACCTTTACAGCAGTTTGCCGAAAAATTTACCGTTATTCAAGCGGGTTTTACAGCTATTGAACGGGTCAGCGATATTTTAGACGAACCCATAGAAATACACGATAAACCATCACGACATTTATCTGGGTTTGAGTTTGGCTATATCGACGAAATTATCGATAATCTTGATGAGCATCAAAATGAGACGAAACGTGGTGAAATACGTTTTGAACATGTTTGGTTTGCCTACAAAGACAATGATTATGTAATTAAAGACCTCGACTTTGTGATTCATCCGGGTGAGAAAATAGCTTTGGTTGGACCAACAGGCGCCGGGAAAAGTTCGATAATCAGGTTATTGTGTCGTTTGTACGAACCAACACAAGGACGGATATTAGTAGATGGTATTGATATTCGCGACTTACCGCAAGCCGAACTACGTCGATACATGGCAGTAATACTGCAAGATGGGTTTATTTTTGCAGGAGATATCAAAGGTAATATTACATTAGGAGATGGTTACACGTTTGAAGAAGTGCAGCGAGCAGCCGAAAAAACCAACGTTGCAGAATTTATCGAACAGTTACCTCAAGGCTATCATACTCAACTGCGCGAACGCGGCACAAACCTATCAAGCGGACAAAAACAACTTTTAGCATTCGCGCGCGCAGCTATACGCAACCCCCAAGTATTAGTATTAGACGAAGCAACAGCGAGTTTAGATGTAGGTACAGAAGCACTAGTGCAAAAAGCATTAGAAGAACTATTAATCGAACGTACCGCCATAATTATCGCCCACCGTTTATCCACTATTCGCAATGTTGATAGAATTTTTGTATTAAAGCGTGGTGAATTAATAGAACAAGGTAGTCATGAACAACTAATTGATCAAGGGGGACTATATGCAACACTCCACAACCTACAAATGTTAGGAAGTTAGGCAACGGATATAACGGATGTAACGTACACAACGAATATAACGTATACAACGGATGTAGGGTGCGTCACTGCATCAACAATCTCTCACTGAACACAACAATTAAAGTGCAGTGACGCACCATCAATAATCAGGCGCCGTTCAATCGTTAAATTTAATTGTTAAAGTTTCTAGGCTCTTCCGTACTTAACGTGCTAAATTTTAATTAAAATCGATAATTTTCCTTTAGAATGAAGGCTTACAGGTACTTATAGTTGAAATTTCAGTAATTTGATTTTTATAAAAGTAATAATGGCTGTAAGATAAGTATAGCAATGGTTCCAAGCTAATTTACCAACATATTTAGCACGCTAAGTACGGAAGAGCCTGCTTAATATGGAAAATAGTAAAGCTGAATTGTATCAAAAATAACATATCATTTTGTTAAGACAATTAAAGTGAAATTATCAGGCGCCATTTCAGCAAAAATATATTGATTGTCATTATTATGTCATCATCGTTGGTCAGACTGTAAATAGTCAACGAGTTTTTGGAGGCATCTATGAAATTTACACCTTTGTTGCTTGGTGCGTTTATCGCGATGACTGCTCCTGTTGCAGCGTTTGCTTGTCCCGGTAAAGATGGTCAGTCTACACAGTTAACACCTCAACAACAATCTCAATTACAGCAGATTCAACGCAATACTTTACAAGAAGTTTCAGCAATTTTAACACCTGAACAACAAGAACAGTTTCGAGGTGAGTTAGCTTCCGGTAAAAATATGCGTGCTGCGTTTACTAACTTAAATTTATCTTCTGAGCAGCAACAGCAGGTACAGCAGATAATGCAAAATTCTAAATCTCAAAAGCAACAACTGTTGAATTCTAATACTTAAACTTGCATAGTTGGTGCGTAACGCTACAGGTCTTGTAACTACGTTGAAATTTTTTGGTAGCGTTACGCACCCTACGTTTCATGCCACATTTTCATGTCTTTGGGTTCCTATACTCAAAGACTTTTCTTGTCTTTTTTAGTGCAATTACTCAAAATTAAGCTACCTTGAGGAAAATACAGGATATATAAACTACCATGTGGCTTGTTGCGGTTTTTGTTTGTTTTGGTTGGATGATGTCGCTGTGCTTACATGAGTTTGGTCACGCGATAACTGCTTACTGGGGTGGAGATACTTCCGTTAAGGATAAAGGTTATTTGACGCTCAACCCTTTTAAGTACACTGACCCTGGCCTTAGTTTACTCGCACCGCTGTTATTTTTAATGCTGGGAGGTTTTGCATTACCTGGCGGCGCCGTTTATATAGATACTAGTAAGTTGAGAAGTCGTTGGTGGAATAGCGCTGTTTCTGCTGCTGGTTGTATAGCTGAGTTGTTATTGATACTTTTATTGGCTGGAGTTTTTCATGTTACTTGGAATTCAGCTAACGCAGACACTCTATATAATGCTCTCATGGCAAGCATTGCCTACGTAATATTTCTGAATATATATGTAATATTTATTAATTTAATGCCGATTCCAGGGTTAGATGGGTATGGTATTATTCAACCTTGGATACCTAAGTCGATTAATCAAAAGCTTAGTAAATACAGTTCCTATGGGTTTTGGATTTTAATCGCTCTACTTTGGTTTTATCCTCCGTTCGGTCAATTTTTACGGTCGTTGAGTGATAGCTTTATTGCGCTGCTGCAAATTCCTAGTTCGCTTGTAGACGAAGGCGCCAATTCATTTCGAGCGCGCGCACAATATATAGTATTAGGGTTGATTGCTGTTTTATGGTTGTTTCGCGATAAACGTAAAGATTTGTATCGCACTGGAAGCAGGTTGGTTTCAGAGGGAAAATATGAAAAGGCAATAGAAACTTTTGACAAAGCCATAGAAAAAGAACCAGGTTATTATCGCGCGTGGTTGATGCGAGGTTATACGCTTTATTGCCTGAAACGTTACGATGACGCATTGACTAGTTACGATAACGCTTTAAAACTAAAACCTGACTCAGACGACGTATGGTACTACAAAGGTATTGTTTTTGGAGATATTGGTAAAGTTGATCAGGAACTTACCTGCTACAACAAAGTTCTGGAAATACAGCCTGAATATGTAGAAGCGCTGTGTAGTCGAGGAGATATATACTTAAATCAGGGAGACTATGAGTTAGCACTTGCTGATTTTAACGCTGCAAGTTCCCTCAATACTGACTACGCCGAAGCTTGGCAAAAGAAAGGTGATGTTTTAAGCAAGCTCGAATGTGACTCAGAAGCAATTACAGCATATCAACAAGTCATGCGACTGCAACCCAGGTCACCTGTTTGGGTAAAACTTGTCAACTTGCTTGGGAAAACCCAGCAGTATGAAACTATTTTATCTATATATAACCAAAAGCTGCGACTACAACCCGAAGATGCAACCGTTTTTAACCGTCGTGGTATGATTTTAGAAAAGCTTGGACAACAAGACGAAGCAAAGGTTTCATATACACAAGCGTTGAAAATTTCTGAACGAACAGTAAAACGTAATCCTGAAAATGCTGATGCTTGGTATAATATCTCGTGTTGTTATGCACTGCAAAACAATCCAGAACTAGCTGTGGAAAATTTGCGTACATCTATTAATTTGGATGAAGCACACCTGATTAAAGCAAAAACTGACCCTGATTTTGATACAATTCGTCAAAACCTGTTATTCCAAGCTTTACTATCCAAAACTTGATTAAACTGTAAAACTCGCAACCTTTAAAGAAGATAACCAAACGTTAATCACAGTATACTTCGTAAATACTGACTCTTTAGCGGCGCCGCATGAGCCTTTAAGTTCAACGGTCTTTCTGGCATCTTTAACAAGCTGTGCCTGATGACAGTATACAGAACCATCAGGCTTTTCAAAAGTTAATTCCGCCAAAATATTACTGTTGTCCTCGTTTGCCTCAACTATTCTACCAGCAACTTTATAGTTGAACCAATCCCACCCATAGCGGAATATCAGTTCTCTCTCCAATACCTGAATTTCAGGTGGTAACACCCCCCAACCCCGATATACCTGACTCAAACATTCAATATTACCCACGCGCGTCAATATCATTTTAAAAGTATCAGGGTTAAGGGCGCCATAATACCTACCATCAGGTAAGTCTATCGCAGTTGGGGCAAACCTATGTCCACCAAAATGCGTTGTTTTCCAAATTCGCACGGTATCCGGACATAAATCTGAGATTAGCGCACTCGCGTGAAAATGAAAAGGGGCGCCATACCTAGCACAGCAACGGTCATGACTACCGTGTGTACATACTAAAATATCCCTAGTCACAGATGTCTCAACTTCCAAACCAGGAACACTACCCAATAACCATTTTTTTACAAAAGGTGCTACCTGTTCAATATTTGACAAGCTATATTCCTGTTTACGATACCCACTTCCTAAACCCTCTTTGCGCTGGTATATCAAAAGAGTGGTACGAGTTGATTTATGTGAAAGATTATTCGCTATCAATAAAAACTTTATCGGTAGTCTCGCACGCTTAATTTCCGAAACCAAGTCTTTTAAATTACCTGGAACCCACCTAGAATCAAACGCTTCTGATGCCCAAGGTGGTGGACATTCTACTAATATATAAGTCTGATGATTGGCTGCACTGCCAATAATATCCTCTTCTAAAGAGCGCGAATTGTCAGAACAAAAGAAATTAGTCATCTACCTGCACTGTATTTTTATATACGAACAAACAATTTTTATAAGTTTTTACACAGAGATTCTTCAAAAGCCAAATGTTTAATCAAACAGGCGGTTGTTAGATTTAACGAAGTAATACCAAAACTTAAAGCCACTACGCTTTTAAGATTGACCACTACTTTACTACATCATCTAACATTTTCAACTGTATCTAACTAGACTTAATAACCATTTTCCTATATCACCCACTGTCAACCTATCTTTCTTGAGAAACATATTGATAAAAGTTATCAATATAATAAGAAGACAATAAATATAGAGCAAGAAACCCTGCTCAAACACGATTTTAAGTCTTAAGATTGATTGACAATTTAGACGTGCTTTAGGAAATGTCTAAGAAAACGTCTAACCTAAACAACTATTTACGGTTTTGTGCGGAATTTGTAATCATCCTCCTGAAAGTTTAGTTTATATAGTCTACATGTGCCTGACTAACGCACGTTATGCATCGACTCTAACTCAAGGCAATAAAATTTGCAAGTAGTTGCAAGTAATTCTCTATTAATTTAAACTAATTTACAAATATTTAATCAAATCAAACCCTGATTAAATGTAATTCACGAACAAATGAGGATTCCCATAGATGATTGTCTATACTTAAATAAATTAAAAAATATTCTCAATAGTTTTGATTAAAAGTAGATGTATGGGGATACAGAGATACAGAAGTTAGGATGGTAGAGCTAACATCTTGGATAAATGAGCATCTTATGGCAGTTGCTTCTTTCTGCTTCTATGCAGAGCTAAATGATTTTTTACCACGGCATAAAAGACAGGTAAACATCAGTTATAACTTTACAGAGCGGGCTTCTGTCAAGGATATCATAGAGTCCTTTGGAATTCCGCATCCCGAAGTGCATTGTATAGAAGTCAACTCTGAATTCGTTACTTTTACTTATATAGTTCAGGATAAAGACAATATAAATATTTATTCGATATCAGCTTCCAAGCAGGTCAAACCAAGCAAAACCGTTCAACCGCAACCAGAAGTCTACACTTTTGTTCTCGATATACATTTGGGTAAACTTGCCACATCACTGCGGTTATTAGGGTTCGATACGTTGTACCGTAACGATTACGAAGACAAAGAGTTAGCGCGCGTCTCCAGCAGTGAAAATCGAATTTTGTTAACTCGTGACAAAGGATTGCTGATGCGGAGTATAGTTGTGAACGGTTACTATGTACGACAAACCGACCCACAGCTACAAATAGTCGAAATTCTACAAAGGTTTAACTTATTTGAACACGTGGCGCCGTTTCGTAGGTGTTTGCGTTGTAACGGATTGTTAAGCCAAGTAAATAAAGAATCTGTAATTAATGAGATACCAGAAACAGTTAAAAATCTCAACCACGAATTTCATCGCTGTCAGTTTTGCAGTCAAATATATTGGAAGGGGTCACACTACGATAAGTTACAAAACTTTATTGGTAAGATTTTGAGTGCTGAGTGCTGAGTGCTGAGTGCTGAGTGCTGAGTATTAATAGATGAATACTTGATTAATACTCAGCGCGCGACAAATGAAATGTGCCAAAATAAAAAATAAACCTTAACAGCTAGCTTTGTATAAAGTGGGGTTAACAATACATTTCTTAACAAAGAGAGGAGTAATAGTTTATTAAAATAGTAAAGGCAGAACTATGTATTCAGCACAAGCAACCGCACTCTTAATATTAGATGCTCAGAAAAGAACTAAAGCTGTACCAGAGAAACTGGAGAGTGAACTCACGTATGTAGCAGGATGGTGCTACTGGTACAAAGGAGCAAGTATAGTCAAAGAGTTTGCTTACTCGTGTTTAGAATTGTTAAGCAAAGAGAAATTAAACCTCATACTCAAGGAGTTGGGGTTAACTGTTGCAAAGTCCTCGACAAAAGAAGATATACTTAGAGTATTAAAAGAAGTTAAAATTACAGAGTTACGTGCGGTATTAACGAAAAAAGTCATGCCAGACTTTGAACTGTCGGTAGTAACTTTTGAAAAATTGTTTCGTATATCCACAGCTAACCGTCGCAGACTACAAGAATTACAAGACGCTTTACCAATAATTAAATGGGGTGACTCTAAATATGGACAGTACCCAATTTTTAGTTTAGTTAAGGTTTTAGAAATTTTACACGCTGATAAAACTTTACTCGCACAGTTTTATCAATATGTAGAAGAAAAGTTGTCGGCAAAAGCCAAACAAATCGCGCGCGAGAAGGAAATTGAGCTATCATTTAAACAAAAGTTTTTAGACAAAGTTGCACAGTATCCTGAGTTTGAGTCCGACAACAAGCTCAAAAAGCTCCTTAAAGAAGGATATTTTAGAAATGCCCATAGTCTCTTAAATACTTTAATTCAACAAAAAGAAAAAATTGCGCGCGATAAAGCTATCGAATTTTCGTTTCAGCACGAGTTTTTACAAAAAGCTGAAAAATATCCAGATTTGATACAAGAATATTATATCAAACAATTGATTCAACAAGAAAAATATAAAAGTGCGTGTAGTTCATTGAACGAACTGATAAAGCAGCAAGAAAAAATCGCACGTCAAAAAGCGCATGAACTTTCGTTTCGAGACAAGTTTATACAGAAAGCAGCAGAATATCCAGAGTTTGCTGATAAAAATAATCTCAAAAAACTATTTGGTGAAGAAAAATACCAAGCTGCGTATAATGCATTGAATGAGTTAATTCAAGAACAACAAAAAATCGCGCGTCTGCAAAAACAATATTTAGATTTGTGTGGTGAATTAGGTAAAGCAGCAGAAGCTCACGATAATTTAAATGCGTTAACCAAAGCAATTCAAGAGTTAGAAGTTGTTCGTAAAGCTTTAGCTAATAAAGCTGTTTTGGGAGACTTAGCCAAATCTTTAGATAATTTGTTACAGCAAGAAGTCGAGTTATTTAGCCAAACTGCTGACCGTCAGTTTCAATATTCTCCAGAAATACAATCAGATAAAAAAGCTTTGAGATTTTGTCAATTGGTTTTATCCGATAGAGGTATTAGTGTTGAAAATCAACTTAGATGGAGAAACATTAATAACGTACCCGATACTATTGCTAAGTTAGAGGATTTCATTTTCTCCCATCCTATATTACTCCAAATTCAAGGTGTTTCAGAACTTGCATAACAACACTTACGCTCCAATACTAACATATATACAAGTATGTAACTTATGTAATCTGCATGTTCTATTAACTGAGCATTGTTACATCCGTTACGTATATTCCAAGCCAAAAGTTAAATAATTATTAAAAAGTATGAATATGGTAAAATGTTGTGTATATTTCTTACGCTTTATAGAAAGATGAAGTATAATACAGTCGTATTTGCATTTATGTTGAGAAAAATATTAAGTGAATAAGTTTCGGGCTTTTAGCTCCTTGCTTTGCAGCTAAAAAATGCAAGCAATTAGAAATTCTTAATATTTATGTAACAATCAAACTGTAAATTCAGTAAAGTCGCTAATAGGAAGATGATGCACCTACTTCAGAAAGAACTTTGCGAACTTCGACAATTAAATCAACTCCTTCAAGAAGAAATTAGCTGTCGTAAGTTGGTTGAGTTAAAGTTACGTAGCTTTGAGGCTCAAATGCGTGCCGTCTTAGGGGCAATCAACGATATTATGCTGATTGTCAACCTAAGTGGAGATAGAGTTGAAAATGTAGAGTTATTACCGACAAAGCGATCTCAGATAGTTTGTTATAGCGATGATGAGGTAATTAGTCAAACAATAGAGTTATTTTTTTCTGAGCAAACATCAGAGATTTGTTTAAAAAAAGTTTGCCAAGTATTAGAAACGGGCATGACATGCAGTTTTGATTACAGTTTCTCTTGTATTAGGCGCCCCCCTGAAGAAGTCCGTTTGTATCGTGCCACAATTTATCGAGTATCCGACCATTCAGTTTTGTGTGTAGCACGAGATATTAGTGAATGTGTACCAACGGAGTCAGGAAGGAGTAGTGAAGAAAAGTTTCAAGTTTTAATAAATTCGGCGCCAATAGGAATATTTCAAACTGACATTTTTGGAAATTGCACTTTTGTTAACCCTCGCTGGTTAGACATAGCAGGGATATCATCTGAGGAAGCTTTGGGTAAGGGGTGGATAAAGGCATTACATCCAGAAGACCGCAAACAGGTAGTAAGAAAGTGGTACGATATAATGCCTTTGGAGCATGAATTTGTAATGGAGTGTCGGTTTATGACACCCGAAGGAAAAATTACGTGGTTGAAAGCGAATGCAGTACCGATTCATGATCAGAGTGGTAATATTAGTGGTTATTTAGGTACGCTTACAGAAATAAACGCGCGTAAACTGGTAGAGAAAGCATTAGAAATTAGCGAAGAGCAGTCTAAGCAGAAAGTTATTCAGCTAGAAATGATATTAGAACAACTTCGAGAGATTGCAAACCAGGATGGACTAACTCATGTTGCGAATAGATATTGTTTCAATAACTATCTTAACGAGCAGTGGTATAACAAAAATCCCAAAAATCCAATAATTCTTATTTTACTCGACATCGATTATTTTAAAAACTATAACGATACCTATGGTCATCCAGCGGGGGATGCTTGCTTAGTACAGGTGACAAATGCGCTGAGGTTGGCAGTAAAAGAGGAAAATAGTTTAATCGCGCGCTATGGGGGGGAAGAGTTTGCTGTGGTTTTACCCAATACTGGTTACACCCAAGCACAGGAAGTTGCAGAAGTAATTCGTAAATGTATACAGCAACTTGGCATACCTCACGAAACATCTAGTGTAAATGTAAACGTCACTGTTAGTATGGGAATTGCGCGGGCTTTACCTTCTCTTAATAGTGTACCTCAAATACTGATTGATAAAGCGGATGAAGCGTTGTATAAAGCAAAGAAAGCCGGACGTGACTGTTATTATACCGTTTTTGACTGAAATCTTAGCTATAAGTGAGTATTGATATATGTAAATATTCACTATGTATTGAGCAAAATACAATGTTTAGGCGCCGCTTTGTAATTCGTTTCCTAGTTACGCTACTTCTAGTTGGAATATTACCAATCATATATTTATTTTTGATGCCTCTGCATGACTTTGATTGCGAAGCAGAACCTTTTATGTCATCGAATGTGAAAAAGTTTCAAGTGAGTGCGACCAAAGTAGTAGCTCAACCTTGGTACGGAGAACACATGGTGTATGGAATTTTTACAATACCCGATGAATATAAAGAAACACCATTTTTTATACTAACAGTCAAAGGCGCCGGTAGCTTCTGCGAAAAACCATTTGGAAACAGTCAGCAAGTAGATAACATAACCGCTCAACCAGGTACACACCTAATTAAAGATTATATTAGAACTCGTTTGGCATTAAAGTTAATTTTACAAGGTTTATACAGTACAATTAGTGATAAAGATAATTGGACGCTTACTTATCCTAGTAAAAATATTACGTAGTAATCTATTTACCGACATATTGATGCTGCATATTAAACCTCAAATCCATACTTTTCTTTTAAAAAATAATAGTAGTTACTTGTCACTTTATTCAATTAATTTATTATTAAAATTATTTAGTATTGTTGATGTTTTATACTGTATACTCAACAAAGTGAATAAATTAATCAAATAAACTAATAAAAAATAAATTAATAATTAAATTTGTTTATGGCAATATCTCATGCAATTTTGGCGGCATTAGTAGACTCGGCGTGTAGTGGGTATGACTTATCGAAGCAGTTTGGGGGGAATGTGGGTTTGTTTTGGCACGCAACCCAGCAGCAGATTTACCGAGAGTTGAGTAAGTTAGAGGAGCAAGGATATATAAGTGCAGAGGTAGTTAGACAAGAAGGGCGCCCAGAAAAGAAGGTATTCTCGGTTACGGAGACAGGGAAAGATTATCTTCGCAAATGGATATTGGAACCATCTGAAGTTAGTCCAGTGAAGGATGAGTTGCTATTAAAGCTGTTTGCAGGTGCGGTTGTGCAAAAGAATAAAATTATCAAGGAACTTGAAAACCACCGCGCGCAGCATGAGGATGTTTTAAAAGCATATTTGGCAATAGAAAGTAAATATTTTGTTGACCCGCAAGCTTTGCCGTTGTCTGAAAAATACCGCTATGTAACACTCCAGCAAGGGATACGCTACGAAACCGAGTGGTTAAAGTGGTGTGAAGATACTATCAAGTTTTTACGTGAAGATAAATCTAATTAGATTTTATAGTAAACTTGTATTATAAACACACAA
Source organism: Calothrix sp. CBUCES-K 9914 (assembly GCF_059640475.1). NCBI lineage: Bacteria > Bacillati > Cyanobacteriota > Cyanophyceae > Nostocales > Calotrichaceae > Calothrix > Calothrix sp. CBUCES-K 9914. The sequence goes on along the minus strand of NZ_JBXXZH010000013.1, from coordinate 66,534 downwards.
CAGCATCTGCGACTTCTATTAATTATGGCTCAAACAATACAGGCGAAGGAAGTAACTTTATTAGAGTTAGAAACAAATTTTGGACTTCAGATGGTCTTAGATGAGCAATTTTTTCCAGAGTGGCAGCATAGTTTACCAGAAATTACAGACGCAGAAAAACAACGACTTGATCGGGCGAAAGCTAGTTATACTAATTTACTTAAATATCCGCCTTTGCTAGAAAATAGTGTGAAAATGGTGATATTATCGCCATTATTGGATTTGTCTGACTTTTATTTATCTCCATTTCATATCAGATCAGAAAAGTCTGTACAAATTTTTGCTAAGGATGAAGATGTAATAGTTAGAGGCAACATTGATGTTTTGGTGTTGCAGGAAAAGTTAACGGTGGTTGTTATTGAGTCCAAGCAAGCAGCTTTTTCTCTCGAAGCTGGAAAAGCGCAGATTTTATCTTACATATTATCTATTGCTAGCTCTGATGTACCAGTATATGGATTAATTACAAACGGCGCCAGTTTTCTTTTTATTAAGTTAGTCAAGCAACAAATAGCAGTATATGGTTTTTCTCGTTTGTTCTACTTATTCAATCCTGGCAACGAGCTATACAATGTTCTCAGTATTTTAACGCGTTTAGGTCAGTTAGTAACTGCAAAGGAGTTTAATTGAAATAAAGGTTTAATTAGATTGGCAATTTTTAGGAAATATTGGACAGGTGCCCATCTTCCATATAAATAATACGGTCAGCAATATCTAAAATACGATTATCATGAGTTACTAATAAAATAGTACATCCTTGTTCTTTTGCTAAACGCTGCATGAGGTCTACAACGTCTCGACCTGTCTTTTTATCTAATGCAGCAGTTGGTTCATCTGCTAAAACTAACTTCGGACTACTTACTAAAGCACGAGCGATAGCAACCCTTTGTTTTTGTCCACCAGAAAGGTTTTCTGGATAGTAGTTAACTCTTTCCTCTAGTCCAACTTCTGCTAATATAGCTTCAGATTTAGTACGAGCTTCTTGATTACTAATATTTTCATGCAGTTCTATGGACATTTGAACATTTTGTCTGGCTGTCATAAATGGCAATAAATTGTGAGCTTGAAAGATATAGCCAATGTGACGACGAGTTAGTACCATTTGCTCTTCATGGGCGCCATGCAATTCTTGACATAAAATTTTAATACTTCCTTCTTGCACAGAGCGTAAAGCTCCTATTAATGATAGTAATGTAGTTTTTCCTGAACCCGAAGGACCAGTCATAATGACAATTTCTCCAGCATGTATCTTAAAGTTAATATCAAATAATATTTGTTTTTTTAAAGCACCTTTACCAAAATAATGATTCAAGTTCCGAATTGCTATTACTTCTGTCATAAGTATTTAACCTCTAAAAAATATCAGCAGGGTCTGCTGCTTTGAGTTTACCTACAGCAGTGGCACCAGAAATAAAACACATAACGATAGTAGATACCATTACAAATAATGCTCTTTGAAAATTCATTGCGATGGGTAGAAGGGTAGCTTGTTTTGCAAATTCATATTGAATTATAGATAGAATAAAACCTGGTATATAACCCAAAATAGCGATTAAGAATGCTTGTTGAATCACCATTGACAAAAGATAATTATGTCGGTATCCCATAGCCTTGAGAGTAGCATACTCGGCTAAATGCTCCGAAACATTAGTGTAAAGAATTTGATAAACAACAACTATTCCAACGATAATTCCCAAAGATACCCCTAAATTAAAAATAAAACCAATTGCAGTACTGCTCTGCCAATAATTTTTCTCGAATTCAATTAATTCTTTTTTGGAAAAAACTATAACATCTTTGGGTAAGTAGTCTCGCAAATTATTGGAAAATTCTTGAGCATTAGCCCCAGGTTTCAATTTAATTAACCCAATATCAATAAAACCTTGTTTTCGATTGCTAAAAATCCTTAAAAAATTCAGATGGCTAGTAAGTAAATTTCCATCAGAACCAAAAGATGTTCCTAGTTCAAACAGTCCATCTACTTGAATTTTACGATTATTTCCGCGATTACCAATTTCTGTTGTAACGTTTACCCCCTTTTCAAATTTTGTAACGACGGAACCAAATTCAGACCGAGAATTACGGTCAAATAAAACCATATCTGGTATCTTTAATGCATTAGTATTCTCCTCTGCTCCCGGAAAATCGAATATTTGATGTCCTATTTCAAAACCAATCACAAAAATATTGCGCCAATAGTTTCTAGTATCTGGGTTTTTCCATTGACCAAAACCTAAATATATAGGAGTAATAAAATCTACTTCATCAAATGCTAAAGATTGAGTTAAGCGTCTTTCAGGAAAGGTTTCCATCGCTATTAAAGATGTTGAACGTGGGCTAATTAAAAAGCAATCACCTAGTAAACCTTTATGAAGACGAACAGCACTATCAAACAAAGCATCACGAATACCAAGTTGCATAAACACAATAACTACAGCAAAGATAACTCCCGAAAGCGCTACAATCAAGCGAGTTTTTTTGTGTTTAAGTTGTAACCAAGATATAGGTAATTTCATCATATTTCTGTTACTAAATAGAGGTTAATTGTTAATATTGCTTTTAGGATTCGATAGGTTTATTACCACTTTTACTTGCAAATTTGTCAATGCCGCTACTTTCTGACTAGCTTCTGAATTGAGACGAATTTTTACTTCAACTACTCTGGAGTCTGCATCTGCAACTGGGTCAGTACCTAAAGCATTTTTTGTCCCAATTTGTAAACCTATTTCATCTACTGTTCCTTTTAAATCTCCGATGACACTATTACTTTTAATAGTTGCTTTTTGACCGACACGAATTTGAGCGATATCTGTTTCATAAATTTCTGCTTTCACGTACATTTGGTCTGTTTGACCTAATTCAACAATTCCCTGGTTACCGATTAGTTCACCAGGCCAAGTATGAACTTTCAAAATTTGACCGTAAGAAGGCACCCGCACGTAAGCTAAGTCCAAATCAGCCATTGCTTTTTGAACTGCTGCTTGTGCTGCTTCAAGTTCAGACTCTTGCACTTGTACATCTACCGGACGGACTTCTGCAACTGCGTTTAAAGTTGCTTGCGCTTCTTTAATCTGGATTTGCTCTGTTACTATTGTGCGATTGAGGTTAGCTTTCGCCTCGGCAATCTGTTGTTGATAAGTATTAATAATCCGCTTGAGATTTGCTTGTGCTTCCAATAGACTTTGTTGGGTAGTTTGCTGTTGCAGGCAAAACTTATCGCGCTGTTGAGCTGAAACCGCTCCGTCTGTGTATAAGTTTTCATAGCGTCCGCAATCAGTTTGGGAATTTTTCAACTCAGCTTTTATCCTTTCAATTGTTGCTTGAAGCGCACTTTTTTCCCCTTGTAACTTAGCTTCTAAACTGCCTATAGTAGCTTTTTGGGTCGTTATTTGCCCTTCTAGTTCAGCCTGTGTGCGATGAAATTTAGCGTCCTGAGCCTGAACGTCACCTTTTTTAGCTCCAGCTTTTACTTGTTGCAGATGAGCTTGAGATACTTTAACTTGTGTTTGAGCTTGTTTGAGAGCTGCTTGCAAGCGATCGCGACTATCGAGAACCGCAATTACTTGTCCAGTTTTAACGCGGTCACCTCGTTTTACCAGCAATTGCTGAACTCGTGCGCCTTCAGTAAAAGCAGGGGCTGATATTTTAATTACTTCTCCTTGAGGTTCCAAATAACCAGTAGCAGCAATGGCGCCTTTCTCAGGAATCTTTGTAGAATTAGAAACTGATGTTAGACGATGAGATTGAGAATAATTTTTAACTGCTGAAGTGTATCGGACTAGTGAGTAAGTAGTTACAATACCAATAACCAAAGCAGTTGTAGCGATGAAAACATTTGTTCTCCAAGCTCTTGGTTTAAGCAGTAGCTGATACTTCATTTTTGGTATTTAATTAAAATTATAGAATTAGCGACCAGAATCTTTGCTCTTAAGATTTAAACAATGGCGCAAGAATTTTTTCGAGTGTTTGGCGCTACGAAAATATACTAGTAATTTAGTATTAATAGCGCCACGCACTAAGTCGGATTTGTGTTGCCGACAATAGTAGCTATATCATTATCATTTTCTCTTTTGCCGCCAAATCATCCAAAGTCCAAATAAAGTGCAAGAGAGTAATGTTGACGGTTCGGGAATGGATGTGAGGGAGAGAACTACTGCTCTACCGTCAGCACCAGGAACTAACCTAGCGACCTCGACCTCATCACCAGTCCAGAATTCTCCATCAAGACCTGGTGTAAATAACGGAGTAATTTCAGTACTGGCATAATCAACAAAATTATTTTTCACCCCTGGAGGAAAGCCTTGGAGTTCAGATACCGTCTTTAGCCTCAAAGGCTCTCGATTACGTACTACTCCTTCTGGTGTTCCTTGGATTTCTAAAAACAGATCAAAAAAGCTATCTGCTAGCGCTGTATTGTCTGCTCTTTGAACAATTGCTCCTGCTGAGTATAAAGATTTGTACGGAAGCGCAGATTCGGGTGGAGTAGGAGCCAAATCTGGAACTCTGTCGCCAGCAATAGCCGTGATTTTTGGAACAAAAGGAGTTGAACCAGTCGATATGCTTTGGAAGAATTCGGTTTTAATTACATCCAAATTGCCATCAATACTACCAACGTTGCCTAGCAAAGGGTCGCCTAATATAGCATCAACTGGATTTTGAGTCAATATACTGCTTGTTCCAAAAAGTTTAGCAGTAAAATCTGGTTGATTGTTTGGGTTAAAACCAAAATTGACATTAATATCAACAGAATTCGAGAAATTATAGGCGCCGCTTTTACATGTTTTCACCCATTTATCTTCTAGTCCACAGACAAGTGAAGCTGCTCGTACAGGAGTTAAAGAAGAAAATAACAACAGGGTTGTTAATCCGAATAACTCAAGAATGAATTTTGCTGTATATTTATTAATCATTTAAATCACAATTAAAACAATTTCAACATCATACAATATTTTTACAGCAGTTTGCAATTTGATAAGTAATGTTATTTAGAGGTATGCAATTTAATAACTTCCTGAATAGCATCTATTACTAACTGAGGCTCGTCGATGTGAATATTGTGTCCGCTATTTTCAGCAATTATTAATCTGTGGGATGAGAAGTCTGCCGTTTCCGCTTGCAGTTTTGTCCAAGTTTCAAAAGCCAAAAAAGCTTCTTGAACTGACGAATTACCAAACATGTTTACCCCATGAGAAAGCACGACTAAAGGTACATTGTTAGATAAAATCGTACTACTAACTTGTTCTGCGCTACTTTCCATTAATAAGTTTTCTGCAATGGCTGTTTTAAAGGTTTTGGGTAGAAATTTAGCAACAATAATTGGTTGAATATCTACAGGCAACTTTCTGACAAAATCTGGTACTGCTTCTGTTCCCTTAAATTGCACGGCAACTCGTAATAAACCTAATCTTGAAATTATAAACAAGTTGCGAAACATTCTTCCCGTTTCTGCCATGTAGTCCTGAAATTTTGGAGAAAGACGTGTATATACATCAGGAGGTATAGCATCAACTAATACCAACCCAGCTACTTTATCTGGGTACTTACTGGCAAATAGACGTACATTAAGACCCCCTAATGAATGACCTACAAGAACATATGGTTCTTTGACTCCAGCATTAGTTAGTAGTGTGTTTAATTCTTCAACCATCTGCTTACTGGTGCGAGGTTTTGGGCTAGAGTCACTCCAAGCATATCCAGCACGGTCATAAATACATACAGTCGTAAATTTAGCGACCTCTGGCTGTACTAAACTCCAGGTAGGAGACAAACCTCCAAGCCCATAATCCATAATGACGGTTGGGGCGCCTTCACCCATGCAGTTAATATGTAGTTTATAACCTCCTACATCTACGAGCTTACCTGGAGGAGGATATTTTTTTAGGTCGATGCGAGTAGCTACCGCTTGGTATATGACTCCTGCTAGAATCAATACTAAAATAAAAGTAATAAAACCACCAAGCACCAATTTCATAGGTTTACTCTTGTGTCTTTTCAAGATTATAACAGGGATTAATTCCAGGTTTACCATCAACCACAGTCAAGCAAAGAACACATTTACCAAGAGAATCAGAATCCCAGCAGTAAATTGGTATTCCCACACAAGATGGAAAATCAGTAATAGTTTCTGGTAAATCTTTAAAGGTAATATTATTAATTTTTTTACCTAAGTTTACGGCAGAAATTGCTGAAGCCAGAAGAAATAAGGAGCCGATTTCACTTAAGCATCTGCCTTCAAGAGAAATTGTTTTCCCCATTTGAATTTGATTAAGTTCTGATTCTGATAGACTCAAGCCCAGGCGGTTAAGTCCTTTTTCAATTTCACTTGTTTCGGGAACTGGTGTAGATTGATACATTGCTATTGATTCCATCTGTAAAACATTTCAAGAATATAGCTTCTTATTGTTTCGTTGGGTGGGCAGTGCCCACCTAGCCCTGTCAAGGTGAGCATGAGTACTACCCATTTATAAGGGTTTTAGCCTTTCACTGATTAAAATTTGAAAGCAAAAAACAAAATTTGCGCTCAATTTTATATTTCAGGGTTGGGGGTACAACGTAAAAATAAGGCTTCCAGCTAGTACGCAAGTGGTACACCTTGACAGGGCTAGCAGTGCCCACCTTACGTTATTGAGAAGCTGAAATTTAAGAAACTTTGACACCTTTTTGCCAAGAATGCCTTTCAGGTCGATATTTGTAGTTCTTAAACTCTTGTCGCATCTTTTCGATTTGACTGTTAGCTGGTAGGTCTTTTGTTTGGAAGCGGTAAAAAACTTCAGCCACTACAGCTTTGACGCACAACATTAACATGCGGAAGAAGTAATATAAATGATTTGGCGCCAGTAAGCCACGGATACCAAAACCTTTCCACTGAAATAGAACGTACCATAGTGCAATGTAAAAGTAAGTATATTTCATACTGGCAAAAACGTTGCAGCGTCGTGGTTCAAACTTTGTATTTTCTAGGAAGTCATCGAAGTGCTTCAGTGTACCATAGCCTCCAAGCAACTGATCTGCTCGGTAAGCGTCCATAATACCAATATTTGCATCTTGCTCTACTAGTTGGTTAAACTGCTTGCACAAATCAGCAAAAATTCCGTCTACATTCCCATTAGCAATGTTTACATATCTGGGAATAAACTTTAAATCTAAGTGCCATTTACCTACATAAGTAGGTACATGAACTCCAAACCACCACATATACTCAAAGTAAATGCGCCAGCTCATCACACTTGCGTGACCAAGTTGTTGGGGATGACCTCGATAGAGACAGTTAACACTACGAGCATAAGCAAGGTTAAATTCATTGTAAGCAGCCCGCTTATTTTCCGCATCAGCTTCTCCTGCTAACTTAGATCGAATAATTTCTGTGACGCTTTCCACTGCAAATGCAATCATTGTTGTCCCATAGGAATAAAAAGCATCAAAAATATGAGATGCATCGCCAATCACATACCAATTGTCTGGAGAAAACATCATTTTACTTCTATGGGCAATCCTTTGCCAGTAATTAAAATCAACAATTTCACCACTATCAACAAGTTGAGCGAGAAGGTTGTGATTTGCTTTTAGAAATGCATGAAACTTATCTAGAGAATTGATTTTTTCGGCAGGAATAACATCGTGATGGTGGACAACACCAATAGATAATTCCATCGATTTTTTATCAATTGGAATCATCCATAACCAATGACCATGACCAAAATAGTGATTGGTAGAATAGTAATGGCTAGTTGATGCCCCGTTTGGATGGAGACCGGAGTGGAAGATAGTGCGATCCACGTTTTTGACCCGTAGCCACGCAGAACCATTGTTAAGTCCCAGCAAATTCTCCGAGCCAAATAGAACATTATCTGTTTTGCGCCCAATGATAAACTTACGACCAGCAGCATCAACAACATGTTTTGCTTTTAATTCTATGCTTTCGCAACCAACCTTAATTTCAACTGTTTTAATTTTATCACTAGGAGCAAGGTCTACATCTACCACGCGCCCATTGTAAAAAACTGCTCCCATATCTTGATTCATTTGAAGCAAATCTTGCTCCAATTTAGCTCGGTGGAGATGAAAAGAAGCAATGGGAGTTTGTCGATTTGCCCAAACGTGATAGTAATCATCGAGAGTTTGAGTTTGAGCGGGGTCTTTTGGCCAATGGAAATTTAGCCCGGACTTAGGCGGGTGGTTTTCAATTAAATAATCGTGGAGTCCTAATTCCTTACAAAGAAAAAGAGCAGCTACTTCAATTAGGGACTCGCCAATTTTTAAGTCCTTTTCTGAGCGTTCTATCGGACGTGGGTCTACCAAAGCAATTTTAATGTTAGGCATTTTGAGCATTAGATGCCGAGCTTGGCACAAACCTGCAAATCCGGCGCCCATTATTACAACATCGTACTCTTGTGACTGGATGGTGTCCATAGTTAAATATGTCTTAAGTATTTTCAAGGTGAAACTATTTGCAAAAATCTTCTTTCTCAGCCTCTCTAAAAACGGAGGAGAACTTTAATAGAGAGGCTCTACGAGAAAATTGAGTTCAGTTTATACCTGTAACTCTAGGTGACGAGATACATCTGTATTTTGAGGTTCAGGCTGTAAAAAATGATTTTCTGTCGTAGTTTCTACAGTCCAAGGCTGGAGTACAGGTCGAAATCTATAATTCTTGATAAACTCTTGGCGCATTTCCTCAATTTCAGTATTGGCAGGTAAGCCTCTAGTTTTAAACTTATAGACTAGTTCTCCCAAAGCTGCTTGAATTGATAACCAAAAAAGTCGGAATACGTGATAGATATTTTTTGGCTTCAGCAAACCAGCAATACCAAAGCCTTTCCACTGAAACATCAAATACCAAATGGCAACATAGAAACAGGTGTACTTTAAGTTGGCAAAGACGTTGCAGCGACGCGGCTCAAATTTTGTGTTTTCTAGAAAATCGTCGAAATGCTTTAAAGTGTGATAATTTCCTATCAATTGGTCTGCTCGGTAACAGTCCATTAACCCAATATTTTTATCGCGTTCCACCAGTTGATTAAACTGTTGGCACAAATCAGCGAAGAGTCCGTCAACATTACTATTGAGGGTTTTTAAAAATATGGGTATAAAAGTGAGGTCTAAATGCCACTTGCCAACATACATCGGCACTTGAACTCCAAACCACCACATATACTCAAAATAAATCCGCCAGCTCATTACGCTAGCATGACCTAACTGTTGTGCGTGACCGCGATAAAGACAATTTACACTACGCGCGTAAGCAAGGTTAAACTCATTATAAGCCGATCTTTTCTGCTCAACATCAGCGTCACCCGCTAGATGCGCTCGAATAATTTCCGTCACACCTTCCACTGCAAGAGCTACAGTTGTTGTCCCATAGGAGTAAAAAGCATCCAAGATGTAGGCAGCATCCCCAATTACATACCAGTTATCTGGGGAGAACATTACTTTACTTCTGTGAGAAACCCTCGGCCAGTAATGGAAATCAACTGGTTCGCCACTGTCAATAATATTAGCGAGAATTTTGTGATTGGCTCTAAGAAACTCCCGAAATCTTTCTTCAGTATTTACCTCCTCTGTTGGTACTACTTGATGGTGATGGATAACGCCTATAGATAGTTCCATTGTTTTTGTGTCGGTGGGAATCATCCACAGCCAGTGACCATTACCAAAATAGTGATTAGTGGAGTAATAATGACTTGTTGAGGCGCCAATTGGGTCATATCCACTGTGGAATTGGCTTCTATCCACATTTCTAACTCGCACCCAAGCTGAACCAGTGTCAAGACCCATTAGGTTTTCCGGTCCAAAGAAAACATTATCTGTTTTGCGTCCAATAATAAACTTGCGACCTGCGGCATCAATTACATGTTTTGCCTTTAGTTCCATCTCTTTATCGCTAACCTTGATGGTAACAGTTTTAATGGCATCTTTAGGAGTAAGGTCAACATCTAAGACACGCCCGTTATAAAAAACTGCCCCCATTTTTTTATCCATTTGCAGCAAGTCCCTTTCTAACTTAGCTCGGTTAATTTGAAAGGAAGGAATTGGAACTTGTCGATTAGAACCAGCATGATAGTAATCGTCGTAAATATCTGTTTTTGCTGGGTCTTTAGCCCAATGGAAGTTTAGTCCTTGTTTGGGTGCGTGGTTTTCAATTAGGTAATCATGAAGTCCCAGTTCTTTGGCAAGGAATAAAGCAGCTATTTCTATTGTTGATTCACCAATTTTTAAATCCTTGTCAGTTCGCTCTTCTGGACGAGGATCGACTATCGCTACGCGGATACCTGGAATATTGAGCATTAGATGTCTAGCTTGGCACAAACCCGCAAATCCGGCGCCCATTATTACAACATCATATTCTAGAGACTCGGTGTTAAGCATTATTAGCTCCTAAATTAGTAGAAAATTCTTTTTTGACTTAGACTTAATTACTTGCTTCTGAAGCTTTTACACTCCACTGCTGTAGTATTGGTTGATACTGGTAATTATTGAATTCTTGGCGCATTTCTGAAACTTGGCTATTTTTTGGCAACCCTCTGGTTTGAAATTTGTGGCGTATCTCACCCATCGCTGATATACCTGATTGAGCTAATAAGTTAAAGAAATGATAGATATTTCGTGGCTTCAGTAAACCGCGAAAACCAAAGCCCTTCCATTGAAAAATAAGATACCAAATAGCAATGTAGAAGAAAGAGTGTTTCATGCTCAGAAAAACATTGCATCTTCCGGGTTCAAACTTTGCGTTTTCTAGAACATCTTCAAAGTGTTTAAAGGTGTAATAATTTCCAATTAATTGATCTGCTCGAACAGCATCCATTAAACCGATATTGCTTCCTTTGTCCACAAGTTGATTGAAATCCTCGTAAATATCCGGAAACAGTCCATTTAAGAATGAGCGATATGGTCCGATAAACAGACGCAGGAATTTGGGATTTAAATGCCACTTACCCAAGTACATTGGTAATAAAATTCCAAACCACCACATATACTCAAAATAAATGCGCCAACTCATAATGCTTGCATGACCAAGTTGTTTTGCATGGTCGCGAATGAAAGTATTGACGCTGCTAACGAAGGTAAGATTAAATTCATTATATATCTCTCTTTTCTGTTCAGCATCAGCTTCAAAAGCAAGTTTGGCTCTAATTATTTCCGTGACGCTTTCAATAGCAACAGAAATCATGCTTGTTCCCAAGGAGTAAAAGGCATCAAAAATACAGGCTGCATCGCCAATAACATACCAGTTATCCGAGGAAAACAGTGTTTTACTTTTATGTGCCACCCTAGGCCAATAGTGAAAATCTACCTTCTCACCACTTTGGATGATGTTATGAAGAACAGTATGATTTGCTCTTAAAAAAGCATCAAACTTTTCTTCAGTATTAATATTATTTGCTGGTATGACACTGTGATGATGCATGACGCCAATTGACAATTCCATTGTTTTAGTATCAATAGGAATCATCCAGAGCCAGTGACCTGTTCCAAAGAAGTGATTAGTAGCGTAGTAATGGCTGACGGCAGACCCCAATGGGTCGTAACCACTGTGAAAAAGACTGCGATCCACATTTTTAACACGCACCCAAGCCGAACCATTATTTAATCCAAACAGGTTTTCGGCGCCAAATAGGAGATTATCTTTCTTGCGTCCAATAATAAACTTTCTGCCTGCAGCATCAATGATATGTTTCCCTTTTATCTCAATTTCTTCGTCATGGAGTTTAATTTTGACAGTTTTGATGGCATCACCCAAAGTTAAATCAACATCAACTACGGAACCGTTATAAAACTTTGCTCCCATATCTTGATTCATTTTTAGTAAGTCACGCTCAAACTTGGGACGATTAATTTGAAAAGTTGGGATTGGAGGCTGACGATTAATCCAAACGTGATAATACTCCTTGATAGTTTTGGTTTTGGCTGGGTCTTTTGCCCAATGAAAGTTTAATCCAGCTTTGGGCGGATGATTTTCAATCATATAGTCATAAAGGCCTAATTCTTTTCCTATTAAAAGCGCAGCCATTTCGACTGTTGACTCACCAATTTTTAAGTCTTTATCTTCCCTTTCTTCTGGGCGGGGATCAACTAAGGCAATTTTGATGTTAGGCACATTGAGCATTAGGTGTCTAGCTTGGCATAAACCAGCAAAGCCGGCGCCCATTATTACAACATCATACTCTAATGATTGATTGTTGTTCATTGTCAAATTTTGTTGTGTTTGCATTTTCTTGATGATGTAACGATAAGTTTGTTGGTTCAAGGCGGGCTGGGTGCCCACCCTACAATAGGTCGAATTAATTTCTAACTGCTTTAGATGGGGATGAGCTTTCTACTTGCTTCAGCCACAGCTTAATACGAGGGGCTTGCCACATCCAAAGTCCTGTAAAAGCTAATATGGGAAAGACGGCAAAGCTCATCGCAATTGTATATGTTTGATTGTTCCGCCAAGGAGAATATATAAACATTCCCAAAATAACTGAGGCAAGAATGTGAACAATTCGTAACAGGCTTCTTTGCTGTTTGCTGGTATTTAGCATCGGTAACATTCCTTTGTTGATAGAATCCGTAACTTTAAACACAAGCTAAGGAGTTAAAATTAAAGTCGTCTAGAGCGAGATAGCTTGTTTATACTCGTCGTGGCATTTTCCTACCAGTGCTTCCATCACTTTTTCAGGCCAATTAGCAGGTGTAGGAGTACCATCGGCAAGACGAGTTACCCAAACTACTTCTTGTTGTCCAACATGAAGCTTTTCCATTGTGCCGTCAGGTTGCTCGCGGAAAAACTCAAAGTTAAATAAAGCACCTGCTTCTGTGATTGATTGAACATAGAGAAAGACCCGAATTTTATCGAAGGGCATTGCTTCACGCAAATAATCCATTCGACTGTAAAGACAAACTATTTCGCCATGAGGATTAGAAACTCTCAGATATTCTGGTGCAATGGAGTACAAAAAGAGGTCAAGAATTCGTCCTTGCCAAATAAAGTAATTACCGTAGTAAACGTTACCAACAAGATTTGATTCTTCAAGGGTAGTTTGGAAGACCTCAGACTGGAGTAACTTGCCATAATGACCCAAGGTAATGGGAGCTTGGTAAATTACCGAGCCAAGATTTATTTGACCAAACCTAGCTGGGAGAGGAGGTAGAGGAATTTCTGGCTTTCTAAGGTCAAGGCTCGCTGGCTGCTTGGCTGCAAAAACATCCAGATACTCTTGAAGATATTTTGGAAAGGGCATAGGTGAGGGAATACCGTAGCTAACCAAACGTACCCAAGTTGCCTTTACTTCTGCTACCGCCATTCGTTCTAGCGAATTATCGGGTAGTACTCGACAAAATTCAATGTAAGTATCAAAGGAAGAACCAACTACATTTCCAACCCAGGCTTTGGCTTGAATAATATCGTAGGAAGTTGCTTCTCCAAAAACTCGCAAACTCACAGCATTAGTCACCATACCCCAATCGCCGCTTAAAAAGTCAGATAGCATCTTTGCAGCAATACTTTCCATCGGTAGCTCGCGGATTTTTCCTATCCATCGAAAGTATTGTGAGAAGTAGACGCGGCGACTGATGCTGCCACTTTCTTTAAAACTAACTTGGAAACGTTGCTCGTAAGCAGGTTGTCCTTGTGGACCATCTTGAGTATATCGTGTACTGTGACGGTCTGGGTAATTTTCCTGGTCAGCAAATGATGGTGATTTAATAATTTGTGATTTTACAATTTGTGATTTTTGCTGTAACTGAGGTTGCGGTACAAGAATGGCTACCATTCTTTCTGGAGGACGGGTAAGCTTAATTGGCACTGTAACTACTAAATAGTCGCCAGTTTCTATTTCGGTTTTGAGCAACACTGCTCGACCTTTTTTTGTTACCACAGAGAATTTTGGTTGACAACCATTAAACGCTTTGCGAACTGCTTCTAATGCAGACCAAATTCTAGTTCCTGCCGTGTCGCGCTTGTCACCCTGCTGCACTAGCTCATCCACAACAGCGTTGCGCTCTGAGGTAAGTAATGCTACCCAATCTTCTTCTGTACGGGGAGTAATTACCTCGATATCGCATCCTTGAGGGGTTGAATCAACAACGCACAGACAGTAGCGAGAACAGTGAGATAAAGACAAGTTTAGTCCAGTTACTCTAGAGCCTGTCAACTCTGGTTTTCCAGAAGATAAAGTTTTAATTCCAAAGTCTATTTCCTCTTGCGCTGACAACCCTAGTTTCATTTTCAAAGCACGGTCAATAATCAATTGTTCCTGCTGTCGTCGCTGCTTTCTCGACTGTGCATGTAAGTTAGGAACATACCCCAAGGCAACAGATGGTTGCTTTAAACCAAACTCTTTAAAAGCATTATTTAATACCTCCTCTACGTGACAAAGGTCACGCGTGTTGGGATTAACTAGCTCTGTTGCGGTGGGATTTTCTAAATTTTCTTCTAGAATTCGCAAGTGATAACCTGTGAGTCTTTCTACAATATATCCCCGCGCGTCAATTGCAATTACTTCGCTATCGTATTCTTGACCTTCTTTCCCTAGAAGTAAAACATTGACTAATCTTGAATCTTTATTTGAGCTAGAATTTTGGAAAAATTCTATTTTGTCAATTTTGACTGGTAGGCATATGTGTTGTGGAATTGTTAATTGCACGGACTGGAGTAAAACATCTCTAAAGTAAGGGTCTCCCAAGAGTAAATAGCCACCTTTATCTGGAGCAAAGCTTTCTGCTAAAAGTTTGGCTGTGGGGCGTACATAAGAACTTAAGACACAACTTTTTTCATCTAGCGAGAAAATTGAATCCATTCTCCGGAAACGCTCACCCTGGAAGAGTAAATCTCCATAAAGTTCTGTTTGGGGGTCTAGAGTAATTGGTTCACCTGGTTGAGTATTTGTTTTTACTCCTAATTGTAATTCACCTAAAACTAAGATGGCTGCAAAGTGGTCGTTTGTAAAACCTGTTTGTTCAGTACGAATACTTACTTTAACTCGCCGTTCTCCATCAGCATTGACTTCCATTACTTCAGCATGTAGCTCAATTGTTACTCCTGTGGTTGGGTTAACTACAATTGGACGTTTGAGAGAGATATCTTCTATCCGGACAATTTGGAGTTTTTGTTCGCCTGTGACATAAGCTGTTGCTTGTGCCATAGCTTCTAAACCAAATACCGTTGGGAACAGGTAAGAGCCACGCCAAATATGGTCTTGAATGTAAAGGTCATTTTCTAAAGATAGATGGGTTCTAGCTTTCAACTCGATACCTGGTTCAACTTCAAGTATCTGCTCAATAAAACGCAATCCAGTTGTTTTTGGCACAGAGACTGGGTTCCAAGTATCGAGTCCTCCTAAACGAGCAGCAATTATTACCTGTTTTACTCCTGGGTCACACTTAAACAGGTGGAGAAAACGACTGACTCCTTCAGTAGTCGAAATGGCGCCAATACCCATCCGCTCTAGATTTTTAACGCTACCCATCCTGGCGCCCATACCGACTTCGCCCCAAACGCTATAAGCAAGTGAGAGAACCTGAGTTTGCGGATGCTTGCTCTCAAAGTGACGAAGCATAATATCCAAGGATTCGTTGGCAAAGGCATACCAGCAGTTTCCAGGCATCCCGGTAACTCCGATAATTGAGCTAAATGCAACAAAGAGCTTGGGGGGAGTTTTTATTAATTGCAATATGTTGTAAGCACCAAGTAGTTTGGGAGAAACCTCGATAACAGCTTCCTCAAGGCTAACCGCTTCGCAACGACGAGGAGTATTTAGACCCGCACCATGAATTACCCCTGTAATTTCTCCAAGTTCTTCAGTAATACTAGTTACTAATTTAGCCACTGCATCTGCCTGGGTAATATCGCAGGAGTAGTAACTACAAGTCAAATTTGCAGCTTGGAACCTTTCTAGCGTTTGTGTAATCTCATTCTGCGGTTGTCTGGAGTCGGGAACTGGAGAATGACCAACTAAAGCCATTTTCACTCCTGTGGTTCGAGCGACAGCTAAAGCACACTCAGCAGTTATACCCTTAGCACCGCCTGTTACCAAAATTACATCTTTTTCCGACCAAGAGATGGAGCGCTTGCTGTAGCTATTTGGTTGCTCTTGACGAGATTGTGGAACTAAACGCACAAGCTCTGCATTATAACCAACAGTGGCAATTGCTAATGAACCCGAAAGTTCTTTAATCACTAATTCCGCAGCCAATGGAAGCTCTATTTCCTCAGCTAAGTCTACCACGCGCACCCGTAAATCTGACCGTTCTAGGTGTAAGCTGCGCGCGAAAGCACCAGCACAGCAGACTTCCGGATTTAGAGTTTGGGAACCACTACCAAAATAACCACCGCCAAATTGCACATAAGCAACACAACTATTAGCTGCAACACTGGAAATACTTTTAAGTCGTGCTACCATCTGCGCTATTTGTATAGATTCATCCTCGTTAGGAAAACGGGGAAGTAATGCCAGATAGTGAGAAAAACCCGCTTTTAAAAGACTTTCTTCTGACGATAATTTCTGATAAGTGACTTGTTCTATTTGCGCTCCCAGCAACAAAAATTGCTGATTCAGTGCTTGAGCAATTGGAGTCTCAACAACATCAGAGACAATCAAAACCTTAGCTTTATGCCAATTTTCTTGTTCTCTTTGGGGAGCATCTTGAGGTACATATTTAATCGCAAAATTGCGTACCCAACTTGAATTATTGCTTGGCGCCGCTAGAATATTTTTGGATATCGAAGTACTAGCAGAATTTTCTTTAACCTTTAGCCAAGCTCTTTCTATGGTCGCAATCACATCAGCTAGAGTAGCGTTTGCTAAGGTAGAAGCGTCTATTTTATCACTCGCACCGACCTGTTTAGCCGCAGTAGCCACTAGGTCCCCAGCTTTTATAGAATCAAGATTCAAATCATCCAATAAGCGTAAATCCATTTTCAAGCTGTTTTGAGGAAAACCAGTCCGCTCTTCAACTAACTTTAATATTAGGTTAGACAGGTCTATCGATTCTGGCATAACCTTATTGTGATCACCAGCAACTGCCACTTGATTAGTTGCAACAATTTCTTGATTCTGCTTTTGGATTGCAGCTTTAATTTCTTGGGCAACTTTTTTTAAGCTAGCATTTGTCAAAGCGGAGGGATCAAGCTGACCTGCAACGCCACATTTTTTAGCAGCATTTGCAATTAATTCACCAGCTTTAATGGAATCTAAATTTAGGTCATCGAGTATTTGCGATTCTAAGGCAATACTTTCTCGCAAAAAGCCAGTTTGCTGAACTACCAAATCAACTAGAATTGCCTCAACATTAGTACTTACTTTGTGAATCACCTCTGGCTGGATAGTATTAATTGCAGTTACTTCATTCTGCTTAGTTTTACTATTGCCGTTTCCATTCTCGTGAGTTAAACTAGGTAAACTTTGTAGGTCAGCGCGGATGACTTGAGCTAAAAATGAGCCGCGTTGAGCAAAGTAGCTATCCAAAAACTTGGCAATTTCTTGCTTATTTAGCTTACTTGAGGAGTTTTGGAAGTTAATCATGACTTTTATTTATTGCTATTTGATTGGAATTGCAGGGTCTCGATATCAGCCGTAATTAATTCAGCTAAAAATGAGCTACGTTGGTAGAAGTATGCAGACAGTGCCTCAACAAATTCGTTGCTTGTTTGCGGTACTAGTTCCTGTGTTATGAGAGTTGAATCAGTTATATTGCTGGTGTTAGTAACATTTTCGATAGCATTTATTTGCTCTTGGGATAGTGGAAAAGACCTTTCACACGGGTTGTCTATAAAAAGACGTTGTGATGCTGGAATAAACGGACGCACAAGACGGTTTTCATAAAGTGCTTCCCACTTGACTGTTCCACCATGAACAAAGAAACTACCTAAAAAGATGTTGAATTCTCTGTCAATTCCTGGCTTAGACTCAACGGAAAAACAATAGGGGTAATTTTCGTTTGCATTCGCTGCTACTAGACCACTAAGAACTTTACCAGAACCAACTTCTACCATTAAATCGCATGTTTGTGCAATTGTTTGCACCAAAGAAATGAAGTTAACTTGTGAAATCATCTGATTTGCAAAGTATTCCCGCAAATTGATTCCAGGTTGAACTTGCTTTCCGTCAACACTCGAAAACAAAGGTATCAATATTTCTGTTAGTTGCTCTGGAATAGGTGCTTTTACAAGCATGTATTCACTAGCACGAGTAATCATCTGAGAATGAAAAGCATTGGCGACTGCCAAAGGATGTACTTCTATACCGCGAGCAGTTGCAAGTTTTATAGCAGCTTCCACGCTACCTTGTTCGCCAGATATAACAGTCTGGATTGGACTGTTAATATTTGCTACGGTTACATAGCCAGGAATTTCTGACAAGATTTGAAGAGCAATATCTTGGGAACAGGCTAAACTTGCCATAGTACCAGGATTATCTGTATTAGCAGACATTGCGGTCGCGCGCATAGCAGCAAAGCAGATTAGAGTTTTTTCATCGAAAGCTCCCGCTACACTAAAAGCTGTTAATTCCCCAAGACTGTGGCCTCCAACAGCTATTGGCTTAATTCCAAGATATTCAAGGTAGCGTTTCCAAACTAAGGAAGCAAAGCATATAGCGGGTGGAGCAACACGGGTCAACATCTGAAACCACTCTTGTACCTGTTCTTTATTTACAGCTTGGTCTAGAGGGCGATAAATTAAATCGCTAATTGGCTCAAACCCTATTTCTTCAAGCCATTGGTCAGCTTGATGCAAAAGTTCTCTTGCCCAAGAATAACGTTCAACTAAGGTACGAGCCATATTCAATTTTTGTGACCCCTGACCAGGAAATAAAAAAGCAACTCTACAACGCTTTACTGCATTCGATACCCAAATGTCTTTCTGCGGAGAAGTCAAAGTTTCTTCTTTACCAGGGGGGTTATCGTTGAGCATCTTAGAGAGATGCTGAAGGCGCTCCACAACAGAAGATGGTTTATCAGCAATTACCGCAGCCCGAATAGGTAAAGATGAATTTATTTCTGATGTTAACTGTGCAGCTAAATCAACTACCTCTGCTATACTTGCACCAGTTGCTTTATCTATAACTACCTGGATGCGTTGTAGCAACGCTTGTATAGATTCTGCACTTAAGACAAAAACTTCAGTATCTTGGTGGGAAACTAGCAGTGCCCGTTCCTCTAAAGATGGTTTTAGATGAGTTGCAGGAGAATCTCCAGAAGAAATTGTGACATGACAGTTGATACCACCAAACCCCATTGCCGAAACACCAGCTACAATCTTATCAGTATGTTTGCGGATTTGTCCTTGTAGAATTGGATAAATAGATTGAACTGAAGTATCGAACACCGGATTAGGGTCTTTGCAGGATGCTGTTGGTGGTATGATGCGCTGATTTACAGCCATAACAGCCTTAATAAATCCACCAATGCCTGCGGCTGCTTTGGTATGTCCTACAATTGATTTGAAGGAAGTAATACCACAACTGCGAGGGGCTATTTCCCCATCAAAATTCATCGCTAGAGCAATTCCTTCGAGTTCTGTGCGGTCTCCTACAGGGGTTCCCGTACCGTGTCCTTCTATAAAATTCAGTTTATGGGGGCTATAACCAGCTCTGTCATAAGCACGTCTTAGCGCACGAGCTTGACCTTCTTTTGAAGGTGCTGTAATTCCGCCCTTACCATCCGATGATATACCCCAGCCGTTCAGCAACGCATATACATAATCGCCTGCTGCTCGCGCATCTTCTAAACGCTTTAATACAACAAAGCCACACCCCTCTCCTGGAATAAAGCCACTAGCCTTACGGTCGTAGACAGTCATATCCTGACTGGTAAGGGCGCCTGTTTTCGCAAATCCAACGAGTTCAAATGTATCTAGACTAATATCAACGCCTCCTGCTAGAGCAACATCAAGGTCGCCATTAGCAAGAGCAGAAGCAGCAGTAGCTACAGCAATTAGTGAAGAAGAACAAGCTCCATCTACCGTGTATCCACCACCGTGGAAGTTAAGATAGTTACAAATTCTGCCAGCAATTGTATTAGAAAGACCACCAGCTAATGTATCTTCGGTTATTGGTGCGAATGCAGATTTGTAGTACTGCTCCATAGTTTCTACAAGCTCGGACACCGTTTTTAATGGTAGATTTTTCGCCTTAGCCGCTGCCTGCAAAGCTCGCCTGACGTAAGGCCAACGTAATCGCATCGTGTTGGAACGGGTATGTTCTCCAGTCAACGTATTACCTAGCACAACACCAGAACGTTCGGTTGCAATGCTTTCACGAGTATATCCAGCATCCTGCAAAGCTTTTAATGCCACCTCAAGTGCCAACCAGTGAACAATATCTGTTGAATCTACTGTTGATTTAGGTATACGCTTACTGACCCAATCAAATTCAAAAGCATCTATTACCGCTGCACGATTACCATAAGTTTTATCTGCTGTTGCCGGATCTGAATCGTAGTAGTCCGATAAAGGCAATCGCTCATTTGGTAGTTGTCGAAACTGGCGCCGCTTTGCTAATATATTTGACCAGAGTTCATGTAAATTATGGGCACCAGGATAGTAGCAACCCATACCAATAATTGCAATCACAGAGGTATCTGTTTTCTTGTACATTGTATTAGTTATTTGACCTACTTTACTGTCAAAATCAGAAAATTTTTCGCCTGCGTGAGTGAAATGATTCTACTTGTGAAAAGTAGAAAATAGTTGTGAATAATATAAAAGATTTAACATGAGCCTTCTAAGAGTAAAATTAACTCGTACAAAGCTTATATTTACTAACTTACAAGATGAAACTTGTGATGACAATAACATATCCTTCGATGAAGCTAAAGTTTGTTTTGTCTAATTTCTGGTTGAGCTAGTTGAGCTTCCATTTTCCAGATGAGGGGAGACATTCCATGATATTGGCGAAACTGGCGAAAAAAATGAACTACATTTTTATAACCCACCTTTGAAGCGATATTCTCGACTTTTTCATCAGTTTCTAGAAGCAACGAGCAAGCAGCAGCCATTCGGCGTTTTATAATCCAGGCTTGCACTGTGTGCCCTGTTTTCTGTCCGACTAGATTAGTAAGATAAGTTGGACAGTAATTAACTGCCGTAGCAACATCTTTAAGGGTAATTGGTTTTTCATAATTGTTTTCGATAAAGTTGAAAACTGCTATAAACTGTGGGTCGGATGGAAGAATATTATATAGTTCATGTATACTGTGTATAGTCACTAGAATTTTTTTCATAGCTTCCTTTTTGATTTATACATTGGTCAGTCAATCATTTGGTGTTTTGAACTGATTACCAGACATAAATAGTCCTTCAATACTTAGTTCGGAGCAATTTAGCTCCAAAGCTTTATGCAGTCAGAACTACAGAACAGTGACAAGGAAAAAAATAGAAGTAAATTGAGAACCTTTCCTAACAAAAAACAAGACTTTATTCTTGCTGTGTGTTATGTTCAGAGGTTTTCGTCACCCTGTAACTGAAAATAATCTTTTCCTACTCCTGTCTTTATACGTTGCTATTTGATGCTTTTATGCACCCAACTAATCGTACTTACATTTAAGTATTTGCTTAATAAATCGGGATCAACTACGGTTTAGGAACGTTTTTAGTCCATTTGAAGCTTGTTACTGAGTGATTTACCTCACATTACCAAGTGGTACTACAAAGTTACATTCGTCACTTGACATAAAATGTTATCTTTGTTTTTATTTGTTAATAATAAATGTTTTTTCTTTTCAATTCTTAACAATAGGATTTCAATGCAGAGTATTAATTATGTCTTCAGATAGATGCAGGGTTGAGACTAAATTATTTTTCAAGATAAACCCTTGTGTACTAAGCATTTTAGATTGTGGAATTTAAAATAACCAATAAATCATTAAATCCTTGCTGGAAAAGGGTTTGGCTATTTTATTTGTAAAATTAATCTAAACTTCAATTAATAGAATTATTGATTTTGACAGTACATCAGAAGTATCCTGATATTTTTAGCCGTAACGGTTAGCCGTTGGAGTTACATAACTATAAAGATACAAACTTCTTCCCTTACTCCTGTTAATTATGAAAAAATTACTAGTTACTGGCGCCAGTGGTTTTCTGGGATGGTATATTATCCAGATAGCAAAATCAATATACCAAGTTTACGGCACATATAATTCTCACCCGCTAGAGGAAATTAACGGCGCCAGTTTATTCAAGGTAAACTTAGCAGACTCTCAACAACTGAAACAAATCTTCATAGATATTAAACCCGACGCAGTAATTCACACAGCAGCACTTTCCCAACCAAATTACTGTCAAAGTCATCCAGAAGAGTCTCACGCAATTAATGTAACAGCATCGAAGAATATCGCAAGACTCTGTGCTGAATATTCCATACCATGTGCATTTACTTCAACAGACCTTGTATTCGATGGTAAAAATGCACCATATAAAGAAACAGATGCTGTAAACCCTGTGAACTTGTACGGTGAACAGAAAGTTTTAGCAGAGCAAGCGATGTTAGAACAATATCCCCAAACTGCTGTATGTCGAATGCCATTAATGTTTGGCGCCGCAACTCCGACAGCAGCAAGTTTCATGCAGGGGTTTATTAGAACTTTACAAGAAGGCAAAGAGTTAAAACTATTTACAGATGAATATAGAACGCCTGTTAGTGGAACTACTGCCGCAAAGGGTTTATTATTAATGATAGAGAAAAATTTTAACGGTATTATTCACCTTGGTGGCAAAGAAAGAATATCTCGCTATGACTTTGGACTGTTGATGGTAGAGGCGTTTAAATTACCACTAGCAAACTTGAAAGCTTGTAAACAGCAAGATGTCCAAATGTCGGCGCCTCGACCTGCTGATGTTTCATTTGATAGTACAAAAGCATTTGCTTTAGGATATGAACCACTATCAATAAAACAAGAACTGGCAACGGATGTAACGGATAGTTAATTTTATAGTAAGATGGGCATTGCCAGCCCTTGATGGCGCGAACACTAGTACCAAAATATTTACCTAAAATACGTGTCCAATTAACCTCTCAACAACAAGACTTGCGGCATATCCTTCAAAAAAATTAACAATTTTATTGGCGCCATATTGACCATTTTTTATATGCTCTCGTAATTAAATTGGGTGGTTAACTAAAAAACCTACTTTGTGGGTAACGCAAGAATAAGGGTTTCAGGCGCCTAATTCATAGTACTCTAGTTCGCGTTGAATTGTATGGTGGGCATTGCCCACCATACAATTCAATGGCATGAAAGAGCTAGTGTACGTTGTTCTAAAGCGCGCGCTACATTACTGCGGTTTAGCCAAGCTGTATGACAATTTGGGTCTAATTTAATTGCTCGGTCGTATGCGTAGATGGCATCATCAAGACGTTTTAGTTCGTTGAGGCTGTTACCACACCATAACCATGCTAGAACAAAAACTGAGTTTAGCCGCAATGCTTGGTCAAATGATGAAACTGCTTCAGGATATTGCTTTAAGGCATGTAGTACTCTACCACGATAATATAAGGCACTAGGATAATCTGCTTTTAGTTGTATTGAACGGTTGAGAGAAATTAATGCTTCTTCGTTTCTGTTTAATTCAAATAAAGCAGTACCACGATAAAACCACGTTAAATAGTTGTCTCCTTGTCCAAGAGTAATCGCGCGGTCACAGCTTAATATAGATTCTTCGTACTTTCGCAAATAATATAATGAAAATGCACGGTTTTTCCAAGCATCGCCATAATCTTCACACAATTCAATCGCGCGGTCATATGAGATAAGTGCTTCAGAGTCGCGTTGTAAATGATATAATGCTAGACCGCGTAGGTTCCATGCACAAGCTTCCTCTGGTTCTAAGCGAATTGCTTGTTCGTAAGATACAACAGCTTCTTCGTACCGTTTCAAGGCGCCTAACGAGTTACCGCGAATATACCATACTCTTTGGTAATCTGGTTGCAGGGCAATTACACAGTCACAGGCGGTTAGCGCTTCTTCATCACGTTTAAGTTCTTGTAATATGTAAGCGCAACCAAACCAAGATGCAGGTAAATTAGGATTTATTTCGACTGATTGTTGAAATGCAGCTAGTGACTCTGAGTATAATTGTAAATCTATTAATACTAAACCACATTTATGCCATGCTTCGGCGTAATCTGGTTTAATTTCAATTGCCCGTTGATAAGAAGTTAATGCATCTTGCTTGCTGTCGCGTTGGAAAAGCGCATCTCCACGATTTTTCCAAGTTTCGGCAAAATTCGGCTCAATGTCTATTGCTTGGTTATATGACTCAATTGCTCCTTCATACTCATTTAAATTGAGCAGTAAGTTTCCGCGAGAATACCATGACTCCCAGTAGTTAGGGTTACACTTAATCGCTTCATCATAATCTAAAATTGCTTCTTCGTAACGCTCCAAATACCATAAGGCGCCCGCGCGATAGTGCCAAGCTTCGTGAAAATCTGGTTTTAAAGCAATTGACTGGTCGTAAGAAATAAGCGCTGCTTCGCTTTGTCGTAAATAGTCGAGCGCAATTCCGCGAAGCCACCACGTATTATAATCATCTCGGTTACGTTGCAAAGCTTGGTTATAAGATGCAACAGCATCAGCGTAAAAGTTCAAAGTTACTAATGCTAAACCACGATAAACCCAAGGTGCAGCACTATCAGGCTGATTTTTGATGGCTTGATTGTAAGCTAAAACTGCCTCCGTCGGGCGCCCTAAATACCTTAGCGATTGACCCCGACCAAACCAACCCATATAATTACCATTATTAAGATTTATTACTTGATCAAACACTGCTAAAGCATTACTGTAGCGTTGCAAGTTGCCCAGCACAAAGCCAGTATTTATCAAAGCATCAAGATAATCAGGCTGAATTTGCAATGCCTGTTGATAACACTCTATAGCCTCTTCGTATTTTTGATTATCATAAAACTGATTACCGAACTGATACCAGTCTTCAGCAGTGACTAACGAGTTTTTGTACAAATCTTTGAGTGTAGATACGTGTGAGTAGTTCATAAGTTGGGATGTAGAACAACTTCTTTCGAGCGAACGCTACTTGCTCACTCATTACCTACTACTTCTGAATATTTACAACTTATGCAAAACTGTTTGGTATGTGACACTCTGTGTCTCTGTGGTAATAATGTTGACCGTGAAGATGGTGCGTAACGCTACATGATTTTTGCTTCGTTGGGGTTTGTTATCGCGTTACGCACCCTACAATGTTTACCCGGTTTTGTGATTTTTTTGATTTTTGGCGCCAAAACCTCATATAGCAGTTTGCGGAATACTAATAGACTTGTAAGCTATCGTACTAGCCTACCCTAGTACTTACTACATAATCCTAACTGCCATCCCAACTGTAATACGAGTAATTTTTGTCTTATGATAACATTACAAACTACGATGTTAATACTTTAATATTTGTACTTTCCTTTCAGAGGCTAGCATGTATATAAAAATACCTAGACTACCCACACGTCAAAATGGTGAACACTTTTATATGTACTTAACTGTAGAAAATAAGCAAGGAGATTTGTCTCTGAAATGGAAATCTGAATTAAGTTTGAAAAGCAATTATGAATTATATAAAAACAAACATATAAAATTTACGTCGTGCGTTCTTCAAAAGGAGCCAAAGGAGGTGATACACTTTTGGATAGATATGGCGCTGTATAATAAACCTGTTAAAGAAGACTGGGAACCAGATAACCGCGTTCAAAAAGCCTGGGAACATATTCGCTTTTATTGCGAAGAATCTTGTTATCGTGCCGCTATTCAAGTTTGGAAAGATGATACTTCCAAATCCTGGGAAGATTATATATTTTTATCAAGGTATTTAGTTTACGATTTTAATCGGTTTGAACAAATCTTAGCAAAATATAATCCTGATAGTTCTTCTATCGATACTTATATTACCAAAATTTTGATGAATACTATTAAAAACCAAACTTTGGTTGCTAAGTATTCTCACTGGCGTCTGTTAGTCCAAGCAGGTGATAATAAGTTGAAAGAAGCACTGTTGCGAACTGGAATATATGAGCCAGAGATATCTAGAATTGTTTTTGCACGTAAATATTTTAAACAAGTATATCAAATAAATAAAATTCAAAACCCGAATAAACCAGCGGGTAAAAAATGGGAAGAACCGGATGATAATGATTTTAACGAAGCTGCTAATTTTTACAATTTAGAAAAGCAACTTTCGTCTACACCACATGAAGTCAGCGCTAACAGTAACGTTACTGGTAAAGAGTTGAAATTGTGGATGAAAACTTCTATCACTGCCTTATATAACTATCCTAAATCAATTACACCCTCTTTCTCAATTGAGGCTTTACGGGAAAAAGGTAGTGAAATTGAGTATCACGAACCCCTTTCTATTCATAATATCGAAGAAGAGGCGCCACAAGCTAGCTCAGTCAAGCAAATTGAAACAGCATTACACAAACAGTTTCTTTTATTAAAGCACGAGCAACAAAAATTAGTACTGCTTTATTATGGTTTGAAATTACAGCAGAAGCAAATCGCAGAAATTTACGAAGTTACTCAAGGTGCAATTGCTCGGCGCCTTCAAACCGTTGAAATGAAGCTGTTAAAAACTGTTTTGGCTTTGAGTCAACCAACGCAGTGGGTAACTAATTATATCTCTGGATGGTTAATTAAGAATTATTCATCCCCTGATAATTTAGACTTGGTTCACGTCGCTTTAGTTCAAGCTATCAAAAAATTAGAACCAAAAGAACAAAATGTACTTCGACTTACTTATGGAGAAAAACTTGACTCACAAATTGTCGCCCAAAATCTTGATAATATTAGTTCTCTGGAACTAGCTGCACTTCTACGCACATCTAAATCAAAATTGGAATTAGCGTTAATGCAAGCTATTGATGGATATATAAATAAATATTTACGATTATGGTTATCAAAATTCTGTCGAATGTCGGTGAAACTCACTTGCCAAAAGTTAGGTATTTTAACGAATGACATCACAATCTCAAAAACGATAAATATGGTGTTGGATAAATCGTTGGAAAATCTCCAATCGAATAATAATAGAGGTTAGATTTATGAATTATGTAAACGAGCTAGAGATGGACAGTCGCAAGTGTTTATGGTTAGATATATCCGATACCGAGCATTCCAAAGCTTGGCACAATTCTCAAAATTACTCAAATACGCTAGCACGTTACAATTCTTATTTGAATCAAGTCTGTTTATACAGCTTTATTAATTGGCTAACTGATTGGTTTGCAGATTCTTCTGATGTAACACCTACAGTTCAAATGGATACACCTAGTTTGTGGGAAGTCTTAAACGGTGCCGCTATCGCTGTTGAGAAAAAACGGATTATATTAATTCCTACCGAAACCGAAGAGTTAGAAGAATTATCTGTACCTCAAGAATGGGTAGATATACCATCTTTTGTTGGTGACTACTATTTAGCTGTTCAATTACATTTAGGCGCCGACTCCGATGAACGATGGATAAGAGTATGCGGTTTCGCAACTCATCGTCAACTTAAAAACTTCGGCAAGTATAATTCACTAGAGCGCTCCTATATTCTACCAGTGCAAGATTTAACGGCAAGCATTACCGTTATGCTGTTGACCCTCGAACTCAATGTTCGTGAAGAAGTCGCAGAACTTTCCAGTCTACCCACTGCTGAAGCTCAAAAGATATTAGCACTTCTTAGCAACACATCTATTTATTCACCACGTTTACACGGTGATATTACCTTTGAACAATGGGCTAAACTTCTTGATAACCAAGAGTGGCGCCAGTTTTTGCATTCCTCACGAATTAATGGCTCAATTCGCCAAAATAATACTGATGCACCAAAAAATATATGCTTAATAAATCTACAAAATTGGTTTGAACAAATATATCATGCTGGTTGGCAGTCTCTTCAAGCGTTAAGGTCGGAGTCTAAACAATTAAGCTTTGCATTTAGACAACGTGAACTTGTTACCAGAGAAGTATCTGTCGAAGGAGTTAAAGTTATAGACTTAGGAATCCAGCTTGGTAATCAATCTGTAGCGCTTTTAGTTGGTTTAACTGTTGAAGATGAGCGTAAAGTCGGGATTAAAGTTCAATTACATCCAGCAGGTGGACAAACTTACTTACCTGAAGATATTGAACTCAAATTAATTTCCCAGTCAGGAACAACTGTTCAAGAGCTTAAGTCTCGCATTCAAGACAACTGTCTCCAATTAAAACGCTTTACCTGTATTAGGGGAAAAAGTTTTAAAATTCAAGTCTCAATCAATAATTTTAGCATTACTGAAGATTTTGTAATTGAAGCGACGGCGCCAGCTATATATGAGTAAGCTAGTTGTTTTGAACCTGGGAAGAGGAACACTAGAAGCTGGTTTTCCTTTTGTAACGGTTCAGTTGCAAGAAGATGAAACATCCGGATGGAGGCAGTTTCAAGGTAGTTTACCTCCTGCACCAAATATTACTAATTTATATCGACGCTGGCAACTACTTTATGATTTACTTTATGAAGCGCGCTCGATTAATATTGGTTTACGCATAATGCCTGTTCAGTCGATAACTCAACTCCAAGATGATGGTCTTGAAGTTGATGAGTCTGATGTTACTCATATTTCTGATGCTGATTTTGACGAAGTTTGTAAAGAATTACAAAGAAATATTGACAACTGGTTAGATTGTCAGCAGTTTCGCTCGATTGAATCTCAGTTGCGAACATATTTATCTAAAACAGATGAAGTACGCTTCATTATTCAAACAGAAGATTATAACCTCCGAAAACTGCCTTGGCATATTTGGCATTTTTTCAATGATTACCAAAGAGCAGAAATTGCTTTGAGTCCTATCGAGTTTCAATCTGAAGTCAAAGTTAATTCAAATGCGGATAGGATAAGAGTACTCGCAATTTTAGGAGACGGTGACGGAATTAATATTGATGCTGATAGAAGATTTTTAGCGACTTTACCCAATAATCCAGAAATTGTATTTCTTGAACAGCCGAGTCGTCAACAGCTTGACGAATACCTTTGGGATAAACGTGGATGGGATATTTTATTTTTCGCTGGCCATAGTTTAACTCAAGAAGATGGTAAAACAGGTTATCTATATATAAACTCGACTGAAATCACAATATTACAGTTAAAAAATTCATTACGAATAGCTATCGAGCGTGGTTTGAAGCTAGCAATTTTTAACTCCTGTGATGGGTTGGGACTAGCAAAGCAGCTTGATGATTTAAATATACCTCAAACTATTGTTATGCGTGAACCTGTTCCTGATACAGTCGCGCAAGAATTTCTCAAACGTTTTTTGACCGAGTTTGCTGCAGGACAATCATTTTATTTAGCTGTACGGTACGCACGCGAACAGTTACAAGGATTAGAAAGTGATTTTCCAGGCGCCAGTTGGTTGCCAGTAATATGTCAAAACCCTGCCTATGCTCCTTTGAGTTGGGCACAAATGCATAGGAGCTATGGGGTAAACAAAAATATAGCTTCTCCAGTTTTGTATCCGACTGAATATCCAAGACCACGGCGCCAAGCTTGGAAAAAGCGAGTGTACAGCGCACTATTGATTAGTTTTGCCGTTACGATGGTAGTAATAGGTGGGCACCATGAAGGCATGTTTGAAGGTTTGGAGTTAAAGTTGTATGACCAAATGGTTCAATTACGACCGGATGAAGGTGTAGACCCACGCTTACTCATAATAGAAGTAACGGAAGAAGATTTACAATACCAAAATCAATTAGGTTATGAGCGGCAAGGTTCCTTGGCGGATATTGCTTTAACTGAAGTGCTAAAACGCTTGGAACCACTGAAACCTAGCGTTATCGGCTTAGATATCTATCATGACTTTCCCATTCAACAAACAACTTTAGCATCCAAACTAGCCAGCAATAAAAACTTCTTCGCTATATGTAAACATAACGACCCCCAAATTCAACATCCTGGTGTTGCCGCCGCTTCAGAAATTCCAGATGAACGTTTAGGATTTAGTGATGTTGTTATTGACCATAATGACGGTGTACTACGTCGTCATGTGTTTCAAATGACTCCTAACTTGGACTCTCCTTGTCCTACCGAAACTTCCTTTAGTTTTCAAATAGCGTTACATTTCTTACACCAACAAGGTAAAAATGTGGCGCCATTTATTAAGGATAATCAAGTTGTACTTGGTAATAAAAGTAATATTAGTGATAATAGTAATATTACGATGCCAATTATTACTAGTTACTGGGGAGGATACCAAGGTATAGAAGATAAAGGGTATCAAATTATGTTGAATTACCGTTCGCGTCAAATAGCGAACAAACTTACATTAAAGCAAGTATTACAGGGTAAATTCGACACAAATTTAGTTCAAGATAAAATCGTCATTATCGGTACTAATGCTGTAACTTATAAAGACCAATTTTATACCCCGTATAGTTTAAGTAAACAGCTTGACCAAACAATGCCTGGTGTGTCAATTCAAGCACAAATGATAAGTCAGATTATCAGTAGTGTTGAGGATAAAAGACCTTTTGTGAGAATTTGGTTTACTTGGTTGGAAACAATTTGGATATGGAGTTGGTCTGTTGTTGGTAGTTGTATCGCTCTGTATTACAAAAAACCAGCACTTAAAGTCTTCTTGATAGTGGGCATCATTTGCTTTATTTGGTTTATTTGTTGTAGCTTATTTGTAATACAAAGTGTTTGGATTCCATTTATACCCGCAGTTTTAGCAATTGCGTTTGCAGCAATTGTAGTTTCTGCTTATCAAAGACTTTGAAAACGAGCTACTTGTTATGACTCGAAAAAATTGGTGCATTCGCTTGAGTGTATTGGCTTTTGCTTCCTTAGTGCTAACATATACCTTTGTTGTCTCAGCACAATCTACTCCAAGTTCCTATTCAACATTTCGCAATCGTTTACGAAAACCGCCTGCGATAAAATATAGATTACCTCCAAAAGGCGCCCCAGGTCAGCGGACAGATGCGGGGTCAAGAAGTGCATGTGTACCTTTGAATGGTCGTCTTGTTGCTTTAGTTCCTCCTACAAACATTGGCTTCACTGTTGCAAAATATCCCACTTTTTGGTTTTATATACCTTATAAAGCAAACTCGGGTGCGTTTGGAAAATTCCAATTGCTCGACGAGGAAGATAATATTATTTATACAACAGATGTACTAAGTAATGTACAGGAAATTACTAATATTGATTTGCCGCGAAATGTAGCGTTAGAAGTTGGGAGACAATACCGATGGGTATTGTCGTTTTCTTGTGACTCATCAACACAAGCAAGCGTTTTCGTTCATGGATATGTGGAAAGAGTTGCGGTGACGCCTTCTTTGGAGCAACAATTAAACATGGCAACAACGCAGCGTGAGCGAATAGCAATATATGGTGAAAGTGGGTTGTGGTTTGATATGCTGACAGCTTTAATTACCGAAATTCGTAATCAACCAGAAGATACAGAGCTTAAACGGGACTGGCAAGATTTACTTCAATCACCCGAAGTTAATTTATATCAATTGGTAAAAGTAAAAGAGGAGAATTGTAAACTTGCTGAAGTATATCATGGCGCCTCTGACAGTATGTATCCTTGTCGCTAACTGCCCAACCATAGCTCAAACACCAGGTAACGAAAAAACAGACCCAAATATAGACCGTTTTCCGCAACCGCAACCAATACCCGAACCATTAACTCCCAACGACCAAACACCTATTATTCCAACTCCCCCACCGCTAGATATTCCCGAAGTCCGTAATGTTAATATTTCTATCCGTAAAGTTGAGGTTATAGGCAGTACAGTATTAACTCAGCAAGAAATTGCGACTATTACCAAACCTTTTATTGGAACTTTTACTTTTAAACAACTTATCGGTTTAGCCAATACTATTACTCAAACTTATTTAAATCGAGGTTATATCACTTCTAGGGCAGTTCTGGCAGACCAAACGATAACGGATGGTATTATTAAAATTATAGTTATTGAAGGCTCTTTAGAAAAAATCGAAGTTATTGGCGCTTCGAGATTAAATCCTAATTATATTCGTAGTCGTCTTAGTACAGACACACCTTTACGTGCGGATAAACTTGAGAACCAACTCAGACTACTCAAAGCTGACCCATTATTTACAAATATTGTCGCTAATCTTAAAGCTGGCGGTCAACTTGGTAAAAGTATTTTAACAGTTAAAGTTACCGAGGCAAATCCAATTAGTGGCTTTGCTAGTGTAGATAATTATTCACCCCCTGCTGTTGGTTCCGAACGAGTTGGAGGTATTCTTACCTACCGTAATTTAACTGGAATTGGTGATGAATTGAGTGCTTATTACTACCGTAGCACTGCTGGGGGTGCAAATTCATTTGACTTTGCCTATAGAGTCCCATTAAATGCCATGAACGGGACGCTTCAACTACGTTATGCTCCCAGTGATAGTAAAATTATTGAAGGTGATATTGCTTCGCTTAATATTACTGCCAATAGTAAATTATACGAAATCAACTACCGCCAGCCTTTGGTGAGAACTCCAGCTTCCGAGTTTGCTTTATCTTTAGGGTTTAGTGTTCAAGATGGACAAACTTTTCTTGATGGTGTTGGTGTAGGATTTGGAAATGGCGCCTCTGACCAAGGCAACAGTAAAACCAGAGTATTAAAATTTGGACAAGACTATATAAAACGCGATTTACAAGGAGCATGGGCAGTACAATCACAGTTTAGTTTGGGATTAGGGATTCTTGATGCCACGGTTAATTCTGATTCTACACCTGATGGACGTTTTTTTAGTTGGTTGGGTCAAGTTCAGCGGGTGCAACGGTTGAACCGGGATAATTTACTTATTGCTCAAGCCAATATACAGCTTACTCCTGATACGCTTTTATCTTCACAGCAATTTATAATTGGTGGTGGGTTATCATTACGAGGTTATCGACAAAACGCACGCGCGGGTGATAACGGTTTTCGTATATCGTTAGAAAACCGTATTGCTATTGAACGCAATAATCTTGGACAACCAAATTTACAACTGGCGCCATTTGTTGATGTCGGCGCCGTTTGGAATAATAATGACAGCAATGACGAAATTCTCGCTTCCACAGGGTTAGGATTAATATGGGAACCTCTACCTAGTATGCTGATAAAACTTGATTACGCGCTTCCACTGGTAAATCTAAAAGACAAAGGTAATAATGCTCAAGACCAAGGTTTAAATTTTAGTATCGGTTATAACTTTTAAATAAACCTTAAATAAACCCGCTTCAGAGCGTTTCTTCATACAAATTTTGCTTCTCCTTCATCAAGATTTTATGTGATGAATAAAACAGACGAAGCTAGAATAAACTTGCAAAAAGGAAAATCTTGATTCCCGACGCGCGTAAAAGTTGTCGAAAATCTAAGATATTAAATAAAGCTATGAATGAAAGTATGTATATATAACTATGTGTAAATCAAAACTACAGTATTTAAGCGTTATTAGTATATTAATTTCTACATCTATCTTTACAATTGGTAACAATATAGTTAGAGCAGAAATTATACCAGCAAACAACGATACAAATACAATTGTCAAGCCTGATAGTAAAAATGAGTCAGAACTTAATATAACAGGTGGTATCAAAGCAGGGGGTAATTTATTTCATAGCTTTGAAAAGTTTGGATTAAACGAAGGTCAAACGGCTAATTTTTTATCAAACCCATTAATTCAAAATATATTAACGCGCGTTAAAGGTGGTGATGCCTCGGTTATCAACGGCACAATTAAGGTTACAGGTGGTAATTCTAATTTTTACTTAATGAACCCAGCTGGTATTATATTTGGTGGGAGCGCCTATTTGAATGTGCCTGCGGCATTTACCGCAACAACTGCAAATGGAATTGGAATTGGAAATCAATGGTTTAATGCTACTGGTGTCAATAATTACGCTGATTTAGTAGAAAATCCGAATCAGTTTGGATTTACCATGAGTCAACCAGGAGTAATTGCGAATAACGGTTTTTTGTCAAGCAGTGGAAATATTGTATTGATAGGTGGTACAATTCTTAGCACAGGAGGAATTTCTTCTTGGGATGGCCAAGTTGTTGTTGCGTCTGTTTCTGGTGAACGAGTTGTAAGAATTACTCAAGCAGGACAAATCCTCGGTCTTGAAGTTCAACCACTATCAACATCCCCAAATTTACCGAATAATTGGTCTATACCGATTTTATCTTTACCACAGTTGCTAACGGGTGGAAATATTACCGACGCTTCAAATGTGACTATCGACGGAGATAAAGTAGTATTAACAGGTTCTGGAATACAGGTAAAAGAAGGAGATGTCATAACTAATTATGTGGGAGGTCAAAACATAACCCTTGCTGCTGCTGGCAATCAAATTAAAATAGAAGAGAAACAAGATTTTTCAATTAATAATTCCGGTGTCATAGAATCTTTACCAGACATTATTCTCACTCCCGAACCAATAGCGCAAAACCCAAATCTAACTCCTCCTCCTCCCCCCCATTAGTTCCTCCCACCGTAACACCAAAAGAAGGTAGCAATACAGGTCAGACTTCCGGTGTGATTGGGTCTTTGCCAGATATTATTACTACTCCCATACCAATAACGCAAAACCCAAGTACTCTAACACCCCCTCCATCACCAATTAATTCTATACCTTCAGTTAAAGAAACCAACAATTCCACAAATTCTCCAGTTACAGAAGTTAATAATTCCACCAACCCCTCTAGGTCTCCAGTAGAGACTCCAACTCCTTCTACAACACCAGTAAAAACAGAAGAGTTGAAAGTGAGTTCTTTACCTTCTTTATCATTATTACAGCTAACTAAACAGCCAGCTCCAAACGAGGAAACTACGTCAAAGGTTGAAATTGTAAAGCAGGAAGACAATTATAGAATCATTGCTACTAACCAAATATTCGAGCAAGGTGTTCAGTATTATCGGAACAATCAATTTACAAACGCGCGTTCTAATTGGCAGCAAGCACTCTTGTTTTACCAGGAAATTGGAGATAAAGCAGGGGAGGGAGCAACTTTAGGCGCTCTTGGTGGTGTACATTTATCTTTGCATGACTATAAAAAAGCTGCTGACTACTCGTCTAAGTTTTTGCTACTCGCACGTAAACAAGGAAATTTAAAGTCACAAGCACAAGCATTGGTAAATTTAGGAATAGCTAACAAAGCACTGGGACAATACAGCGAAGCACTTGGTAATTATAGAGAAGCTTTAGCAATTACTGGTCAAATTAACGCTCTTGAAATAAAAGTGCAGGTTTTAGGTAATTTAGGTAATGTTTATGAAACATTAGGTGATTATGATAATGCAGTTGATACTTACAACCGAAGTATTCAACTCGCGCGTCAATTAAAACTGCCTGGGGTTGAAGCTATAACGCTCGGTAATTTAGGCGCCGTTTATGCGAATTTAGCAGATTATAAAAAAGCTATTGCCAGCTATCAGCAAAGTTTGCAAATCAGCAAAAACTTGAATCAACGTTACATTCAAGCTAGTACTTTGATTAACTTGGGTTCATTATACCACACGATGCAACCTTTGAATGCTCATATAGAAGAAGCTCAAAGTTATTACGAACAAGCACTGAAAATAGCTCGAACAACAGGTGATAAAAGAAGAGAAGCTGAAGCATTAGGGAATATAGGATTAGTTTATCAAGATTTGCGTGACTTCAACAAAGCTGTTGAATATCAAGAACAAAGCGTTGCCATTGCAAAACAATTAAAAGACCCTGTTATTAATGGTTTAACACTTAATAATTTAGGTCATACCTTATATCTTGCTGGTAAATTCAGCGATGCAGAACAAAAGCTGCGTAACGCCATCCAAATTTATGATAGTTTACGTACAGGACTCAATGACAGCTACAAAGTTTCGATCTTTGATACTCAAGCTTATACCTATAACCTTTTACAACAAATTTTAATTGCTGCCAAAAAACCACTTGCTGCTCTTGAAGCTTCCGAACAGTCGCGCGCGCGCGCATTTAGAGAATTACTTGCAAGTCGAGTCAATGACGGTAATAATAACATTGCATCTACAACAAATGTAACAGTCGAATCTAATAGTAGCTCAATAAATATAAGTAGAATTCAAAAAATAGCTCGTGAGCAGAACGCGACATTAGTAGAATACAGTATTGTTCATGATAACGACTTTAAAGCGCGCGGAAAACAGCAAGGTCGAGAGCAAGATTTACTTATATGGGTAGTAAAACCTACAGGAGAGGTATCATTTCGTCAAGTAGACTTGAAACCATTTTGGAGTAAAAACGCAACTCTTACAGACGCAATTCAAATTTCTCGGTGTTTAATTGCAGACCCCTTTGGTGACTGTGGAAAACAGATGCAGGCAATTCGTGCCTTTAAACACAATAATATATCAACATCAACATCAACATCAACATCAAACAAAAACTCAAAAAGTCAAGACTACAGACAAATATTACACCAATTTTTAATTGAACCGATTGCCAACCTTTTACCGAGTAACCCTGAAGAGAATGTAATTTTTATACCTCAAGGTTCACTGTTTTTAGTACCCTTTCCTGCGCTCCAAGACAAAGACGGTAAATACTTAATCGAAAAACACACTATTCGTACCGCTCCTTCGATTCAGGTATTAGATTTAACCAACTCTTTAAAAATCAAGAGAAAATCAGAGAATGACCTTTCCAAGAATACTGTAAAATCATCACTAATAGTCGGCAATCCAACAATGCCAAAGATATCCTTGGAACCAGGAAAACCGTTAGAGCAGTTACCAGAATTACCGGAAGCACAGCAGGAAAGTATGGATATTGCCAAGATATTGAATACTACAGCAATTTTAGGCGCCGACGCAACAAAAGCAAATATAGTCAGTAAAATGTCAAATGCCAGATTTGTACATTTAGCAACGCATGGTTTGTTAGAGTATGGTACATCAAATGGTAGAGTTTCCTTACAGGGATTAGGAATACCCGGTGCAATTGCCCTTGCTCCATCAAACGACGATGACGGTTTACTAACAGCAAACGAAATTATTAATTTACGTCTCAATGCGGAACTCGTTGTGTTAAGTGCATGTAGAACAGGAGAAGGAAGAATATCTGGAGACGGAGTAATTGGACTATCTCGTTCGTTTATTTCCGCAGGAGTTGAAAGCGTGATAGTATCGCTATGGAACGTGCGGGATGTCCAAACAGCCAAGTTAATGAAATATTTTTACCAAGCACTTGACAAAAATCACAATAAAGCTTATGCATTACGTCAAGCAATGTTAGCAACAATGAAAGAAGACAAAGAACCATTATATTGGGCAGCATTTACCTTAATTGGAGAATAAAAACAAATCAAAAATCCAAAATCGTATGACTTCTGAATTATTTGAAGAATACTTACGCTTTCCACCAAAAACAAAAATTGAACTTGTTGATCAAAAGTTGATTATTGGTAAAAGTTTATCTAGTATTCGTTTACTATTCAATCAAATTTTACGAAGTTGGGGAGCTATTTCTGCCGTTGCTTTGGCGCCAGAACACCTTTGGTGGCAAGCGTTAACTCTCGCATTTGGGGCGCAAGAAGTAGTACTTAATACAATAGATACTTCAACAATACGTAATTGGGCATCTGAAATTGAAATTGAGTAGGGTGCGTGACGCTACCAAAATTTTGAAACGAAGAGCAAGTCTAATAGCGTCACGCACCTTTTGTTTGCTCGCGTATTTTAACAGCCTTTTGAAATGCTGCCAATGATTCGTGGTATAATTTTAACTTCGTCAAAACGATGCTGCATTGATACCAAGCATCACCATAATCAGGTTGAATTTCAATTGCACGTCGATAAGAAGTCAATGCGTCTTGAATTCTATCTAAATGTAAAAGAGCATCTCCACGATGTCTCCAAGTTTCAGCATACTTAGGGTGAATATGAATTGCTTGGTTATAAGACTCAATTGCTCCTTCATAGTCTTCTAAATTGAGCAATAAGCTACCGCGCGAATACCAAGACTGCCAGTGTTTAGAGTTACACTTAATAGCTTCCTCATAATCTAAAATAGCTTCTTCGTAGCGCTGCAAATTCCATAAGGCGCCTGCGCGAGAATGCCAAGCTTCATGAAAATCAGCTTTAAGAGCTATTGATTGGTCATAAGAAATCATCGCAGCCTCATTTTTTCCCAAACACTCAAGCGAGATACCCCGAATCCACCAGGTATAATAATCATTACGGTAGCGCAAAAGTGCTTGGTCATAAGATGATATTGCGTTACTGTAAAGCTGTGAAGCTGCCAACGCTAAACCACGAAACTTCCAAGGTGCAGCACTTGATGGTTGAATTTTGATAGCTTGATTGTAAGCCAAAACCGCTTCTGTCGGGCGCCCTAAATATCTCAACGCTTGACCTCGACCAAACCAACCCATGAAGTGACTACTATTGTGGGCAATTACTTGGTCAAAACATTCGAGAGCATCTCCAAAGCGTTGAAAATGACCCAAGATAAAACCTATACTTATTAAAGCATCAAAAAAATCAGGTTGAATTTGTAGTGCTTTTTGGTAAAACTCTAAAGCTTCTTCAAATTCTTGCTTCTCATAAAACTCATTACCAACCTCAAACCAATCTTCAGCAGTCACCAATGACTTTTTGTAAGTATTGTTAATTGTAGCTACCTGTGTATAATTCATATTTTTTGTATAAATGGCGACAAGTATAATTAAAATAAGAGCGAAAGCAAATTGCCCACACATTACTTAATACGTTTGAGCGCGCGTCACTTATGCAATTTAATTTTTCCCCATTGGGTCTAATTGGGTAGATTAAAAACAGTAATGTAATTCTTACCTAGGTAATCAGTTTTACTTATATTGTGGAATCCTATTTAATCCGTGTTGGTGTTTGTGATGGGTTTTGGAAAATGACAGGCAACCATGTACAAGTAGGATATTCACTTTCTAATCCTTGTAATTTCTCTCTTGCTTCTCTTACCGACATATATAAACTCTTCTCACTAAAAAACTCAGTGAGAAAGTTTTTTAAGAATTCTTGTGCGACTTTATCCGGAACAGGTTCGCGCATTACTATCATTTGAGGTATATTTAACTCAGCTAAGTTTAACGCTAATCCTAATCCATCACAAGAGTTAAATATTGCTAACTTCAACCCCTGTTGAATAGCTTTTCTTAATGCATTCTTTAATTGAGCTATACTCAACGTTTCGTTTTTATTTATATTGATTTGACCTATTTCCTGTTTAGTATAACTATGTCCTGCAAAAAACAAGATATCCCAAGGTTGCTCCCATAGTTCATCGTTGATTTGTTTCCGTAATGGCTCAACTAAAAATGTTACTTCGCTGTTCGGTAGTTGTTCGAGAATTTTTCGATCTTGATTAACATCTATTCCTGTGCTGTCTCCTAATATTGCCAATATTTTAACACGACTATTTACAATTGGCGCCGCCTCTATCCTATTATATGCAGCGGTATATATTGCTAACTCCGCATTTCTGTACGTATCAAAAAAGTTCCACTGTTGAAAAGGTAATTTTAATAAAGTGCGGTTTTCGGTTTGCAGAATAACACGTATTATTTCTGATGGGTTTAATTGTTCGAGCAGTTTTTCTTTGATAGGTCGGAATGACTCTGAGTTATTCAACCAGTGATTTAAATATTGTTTAAAGTGTTTTGCTGATGTTTCGCATTCCTGTAAATAGTCGTTACGACTAATATTTGTTGTTTGCATCTCAGGTATTTCTAACCGCGCGCTTGAAAGTAAGGTACGATAGTAAGCTGATTGCCATTGACTATATAATATCTCTAACTGCGGCGCCGTTGGTAGTCTTGCTGTACATTCAACATTGGGAGTTTCACCCTCGTTTGAAATTTGCAGCGTTACAGGAATGTCACTTAACTTATTAGTGTCTCCAATTTTGAGTACTACTAGTTTACCCTGTAATTCTGACTTTGATGCAGGCGCCACTATCATTTGCATCAAGTTCTTTAAATCGGCTTGGTGTTGACGGTATAATTCTATTTGTTCGTCTTTACTTTGTAGTTGAGCTTGATATTTCGCTTCGATTGCTTGCAGTGCTACCTGATAACTTTGCGTAAAATCACTGTGAATCTTTGTTTTATTCGCTTCTTCTGTGACTTCAACTTTGACTACTACTACGGAGTCCCCTTTATTCTCTATACTCCTTATCGCTAACTGAGTTTCCCGATTTGCTGCCTTTACATCTACCAATGCACTATATAATGCTTGTAAATCTAACCCGTTTTGAAAGATTAAATCAACTGTATTAATAAATACCTGGAATAATTTAGTAAATTCTCCGGGTGCAAATACTCCACTACTGGGACGACGTTCATTTTGTTGGTTTAATAAATATACATAATCACATATTACTTCTTCTAACTGTGTGGTACTATCTATATTCCAAGCTTCCAAACATGCTGCGGTGAGTCTTGCGTGTTGAAAGTTTGTGTTTATCGCTTGTGCTTTGGTAAAATTGGCTCGTTCCAAAATAGCGTCCACGAACGTTGAAGAACTCACATCTGCTTCCGTAAAGTTCGCTTCACTCAAATCGGCGCCTGCTAAATTGCCACCTTTAATGTTGCATCCAATGTATGATTGTTTAACACCACGCTTTTTGACCAATAATTCCCGCACTTTCGGATTTGTTAAAATTGTATTGCCAACTCTCGCACAATCCAGCTTTTGGGCAAGATGAAAGTTTGTATGAATAAGAGTCGCATTACTAAAGTCGCAGTGTTTAAGAACGCTTTGCTGAAAGTTGCTATTGGTCAAATTGGCATTGATAAAACTTGTACCACGAATCGAAGCTAAATTTACAGCTATGGTACGAAAGAATAAAAACTTCTCTTCGTTATTAAAAACTTGTCTTGCTAAATAACTACCTAAAAATGTTCCAGTTGACGCTGTACATATTCCCACACTAATGGAACTGACAAATGCACTATTATTATTGGTAATCAAAGCACCTAACCCTACTCCCCCAATTCCACCCACTATTACAGCAAATATAGCTATAATTACACCCAAAGTACGGGTTAATATTATCGTCATTGTAAACGAAACAGCCATCACTAAACCAAAAGCCACATTTACAGCAACCAAAACCCCAGCTACCGAACCAGCTATTACTCCATCAATAGCACTAATAGCAGCTATCGCTATTGCTACAGCACCAACTACAGCTGAAGCACCCAATGCAACTTCGAGTGTTTGATAATTACTCAACACACAAAAAACCATCAGCGTTACTAAGGCAATAGCACCCGCAACGAAAGTAAACTTTAATCCTTCCTGAACAGCAAAGTAAATAAAATCTGTGGCAATAACTCCCGAAAACGCTGCCGCAAATCCGCAAATTCCCGATAAGATTAAAGCTACTCCTGTCAAGAGCAGATTTTGGTAACTTCCCAACCCTGCTTTTGCATGACTAAAATTGGCGCCAATCAGTGTAGTTTCGCTA
This sequence comes from Calothrix sp. CBUCES-K 9914, assembly GCF_059640475.1. Lineage (NCBI taxonomy): Bacteria > Bacillati > Cyanobacteriota > Cyanophyceae > Nostocales > Calotrichaceae > Calothrix > Calothrix sp. CBUCES-K 9914. Next base: position 25,080 of record NZ_JBXXZH010000013.1, on the reverse strand, counting down.
AAGTCGGCGCCGCGTATGTCACAATTACTAAAGTTGGCACCTCTTAAATTGGCGCCACGAAACGAACGACCACGAAGGTCTTGGTATGCAAAGTCTATAGAATTCTCCATCCCCTCGCTTCATCAAAACTTCACAATTGTAGCTTAACGAGTTTGCCAAGTTTAAACAATACTCCCTGTGGGTAAATTAATTTGCTCTTACTGTTATTTGCGTCTATATCATGGGCAACCTGAAATTAGTGATAGATGAAAACGAGCGGGTATTATTATATGTTGAAGGTTGTTATCGGTCATAGTGAAGACCCAGATTCAATTAGTGCTGTTGAGGAAGTTTTAGAGCAGTGTTGTCAAGATTTGATGGGTATGGTGCCTTCTGCGGGTATACTATTTGCAGCCATAGATTTTGACCATGCTGTAATTCTCAAGGAAATATCGCACGTGTTTCCGGGAATTGAGTTGATTGGTTGCACTACAGATGGTGAAATGTCTTCTAAAATGGGGTTTGGGCAAGACTCTTTAGTACTAACGCTTTTTTGTTCTGATACTGTGGAAATTTACACGGGTGTAGGATATGAAGCGAGTTGTGACCCTTTGAATGCTGCAAAACAAGCTGTACACCAAGCAACTAAGAAAAGTACTACTGATATTAAGTTTTGTATTGCTCTACCAGCTAGCTATACTGAAAGTGGCGCCACTACAGATGGAGAGATGCTACTCAAGGGGTTAGAGTTAGCTTTCTCGTCACCAGTTCCTGTTATTGGTGGAACCGCAGGAGACCAATATCGGTTTAAAGCTACTTATCAGTTTTTTGGAAATCAGGTTTTAACAGATTCACTACCAATTCTGACTTTTGGTGGCAATGTTTTATTTTCTCACGGAATTGCTTGTGGATGGCGCCCACTGGGACGCAGAAGTATGATCACGAAAGCTGAGGGAAATATACTTTACGAAGTAGACGGTATAACTGCTGTTAAATTTTATCAGCGTTATATAGGCAATCGTCAACCGACTGCTGAAAATCCACTCGCTGTGTACGAAGGTGATAGTGAGCGCTATTATATGCGAGTACCCAACACTTGTAACAGTGATGGTAGTATCAATTTTTTAGCAAATATACCATCCCAAGCAAGTGTTCGAGTTACCAATAACAGTCGAGATGAGATAGTTAATGCATCCTTAGCTTCATTTCAAACTGCTTTACAAAATTATCCAGGCAACAAGCTGGATGCTGTGCTAGTATTTTCTTGCTGTTGTCGTCGTTGGCTTTTGGGTACAAGGTCAAAGGAAGAATACGAACTGATTAAAAATGCACTTCCTTATCAGGCGCCAATAAGTGGATTTTATACTTATGGTGAATTTGCACCCTTAGAACCGCAAGGTGCTAATTATTTCCACCAAGAAACCTTTATAACTCTACTGATGGGGACAGAGTAGAGGTTATGGATGTGGATAAATTAAGTAACTTAGATAATCTAGATAATCTAGATAACGAGAGCAAAATTAAACAATTAGAAAAGAGCGTTCGGATTTTACAAAAAAAATTAGAACGCTCCGAAACTGACCGTAAAAATTTAGAGGTAGCTAGCGAACTAAAAGAATCACTTCTTCAAAGCGTAATACAAGAGTTTGAAGAATCACAACTTGCGCTATTATCACGCACTGTTGAATTAGAAACAGCGCTCAAAAATCTCAAAGCACTACAAGTTAAACTTATCGAGTCTGAAAAAATGTCCGCATTAGGAGTTTTAGTTGCTGGAGTTGCTCACGAAATAAATAACCCTGTTAATTTCATTTATGCTAATTTAGAGCATGTTAGTAATTATTTTCAAGATATCTTAAATTTATTAAATTTATATAAGCATTATTATCCGACACCTGTACCTGCTATTCAAGAGCAAATTCAAGCCATTGAGCTTGATTATATTACCGAAGATTCGCAAAAAATATTTGGTTCTATGAATATGGGTGTGGAGCGAATTAAAGGAATTGTTAAATCATTGCGGACATTTTCTCGACTCGACGAAGCTGAGTTTAAAAAAGCTGATATTCATTCAGGTATTGATAGCACTTTATTAATATTAAATAATCGTCTCAAACCTTCATCACGCTTCCATCAAGGTATTAAAGTTGTTCTTAATTATGGAGTATTACCTCAACTAGAATGTTATCCAGGTCAGTTAAATCAGGTATTCATGAATATTATTGTGAATGCTATTGACGCTTTGGAAGAGGCCGCAATAAAATATTCATTACTTCCTGTAATTACAATTAAGACAGAAGTGGTTGATGAGAAGTGGGCTGTAATTCGTATTAAAGATAATGGTATTGGTATTACTAATAAAGTTCAGTCACAGTTATTCAATCCCTTCTTTACTACTAAGGATGTTGGGAAAGGTACTGGTTTGGGATTATCAATTAGCTATCAAATTATTACTGAATTACATCGGGGAAAATTAGAGTGTTTCTCTACACCCGGAAATGGCACCGAATTTATGATTACTATTCCTGTAAGGCAAGGAAATAATACGTAGGTTAGGTGTCTAGCCTGACCTACTCATATTTTATTTTACCACAGAGACCACGAGAGTTCACAGAGAGGAAAGAGAAGTTTTATATTGATGGCACCACGTTAGATAATAAAATCTTCAATAATCTCTGCTTCTCCTAATGTGACTTTGACGCTGAAGGGTTCTCCAATTTCTCCACTGAATTTTAACTGTATAAATACATCGGCAAGTTGTGTGGTTACTTTTCTGAGTATTTTACCTGTTGTATCGAGTAATGTTAGTTTCAATTCAGGTGGTAAATATATTTCTCTTCCGGTGGGATATACTTGTAGGAGTATCCCAAATCGCTGGTTGATTTTGGGAATTAATGCAACTGCTAATGCAACTCCTTCTCCTGCTAACTGTATTCCTAAGTCGATTAGTTTGACTCGTCGGACTCCCACTGCTGGGTTTCCTGGATCAATTTGCCACAAACTCTCGACTGCTGTCCACAACGTTTCGTCATCTTGGGTGGTTTGTAATAGATTAATTAGCGTCTCAATTGCACTTTGATTTCCTTTTCCTATTTCACCCAGTCTTTTTGCAATACTGCGTTTTTGATGTTCATCGCTCAAAAGCGATAATTGTTTTACCAGCGTGGAAATTTCGTTAACTGGTATTGTGCATTCACGGTTAATGCTGCGAGTCGCAATTGCCATTTCTGGTAATTTGGTCGGAATTTGCCACTCTGCTTGATGTACACTTTGTAACCAATGGTTAAGAGTTATTGGTGTTTTCAACGTAGTTGGTGTTAATTCAATAATGTTTTGAGATGTGGTATCCATCAAGTCTTGCTCGGTTTTAACTACTTGATTCAATACTTCCACTATTTGAATTATACTGTGTTCATTATTACGTAGTAAAGTAGCTGGTGTACTTAATATCTGACTTTTGGTTTGTTCAGTATGGTGAAAGGCTTTGAGGATATCATTATGTATAACTGTTTGGCTGCCTATTTTGAGTCCCAAGCTTTGAATTTCAAGGTTTGTTGGTGATTTTTTCAGGTTATGAAAAGAATCTCCAACGTTTAATAGTGTTTCATATACTTGATATGATACGCGGGCGCCTGTTGGGTTACGTAAATCGGATGTTAATATGGGGAAAACTAACCAAGTTTCTGCGAGTAAATCCTGTTTTAATCCAGAAAGGGTAGTGGGAATCAATAAATCAACTTCACTTAGAAAATTTGTTTCTTCCGATAATAACATTACAGAAACAATCGGTAATTCTACTAGTTCTGTTTCTGTAATAATCATTACATATTTTGGCACCTGATGAGTATGATGATAGGAGATGGGTACTTGCTTGGTGTTAAGTTCCCAAATCTGACCAGGTAATGGTTCTAAGTGTCGGTCGTTACGCATAATAAGTTAGTTTAAAAACGCTCTGGGGGTATGGTGGGTACTATTTAAATGGGTGCGTGCGTTATTAAAGATAACGTTCGACAACGCTTTTATATACAAAATTCAACTTTATTTATCACCAAGTACTTCGAGTACGGCGCCGCAATTGTTTTTGATTCGGCTTTGCAGTAGAATTAGGTGGTAGTAGTCCTAACTCAACAACTACACGCAGCGCTAACTCTTTACGTCGTCGAGAAATCTCTGGTTGAGTAACCCCAAGTTCGGAAGCTAGCTGTGTTTGCTTTGTTCCTTGAACTAGTCCCTGCCAAAGTTTCATATACTCACGTTCAGGATAACGCTCATCTAGTTTTTTAACAGCTTTGATTACTTGTAACGTAAAGTCCGCGCGTTCAACCGCATCGAAAGAACTAAATTCGTCAGAAATATTATCTAATATAGATATATTGGTTCCCGGAACCAATGAATCTAAACTTTGACACTGTTTACGACACTCAGATCGCACAAAGTCTATTATCTCGTAACGCGCGACAACTGTAGCCCAGCGTGCAAAGTCTTCTACACCTCCATGACGGAACCTACCCGCTTTTACCGCTTCTAAAACCTTGATATAACCAGTTTGCACCGCATCTTCCCAGTTGACCGAAGTACCATTTACATACTTCTTAGCGATTTTTTCAATAATGCGACGGTGCTTTAAATCGAGTAACAGATAATCATGCGAATATGATGATGGGTTGACTAACATACAGATGCGTCCTTTTTCAAAGTTCTGCTATATAAATTCCAGTTCTATATTGCGGACGCAACGCTACACAAAGCACCCGCAGTCTTTAAAGTCGTTTAATAAACAGCTTAATTTACCTTTACTATGTTAGATTTACTACTAGTGCCAAAAAATTAATTGGCACTGTATAAGGGGTAAGGAATAAGGGTTTACAAAGCTCCTTACACGTGCCAGATTTGTAAGTGGCACTTTTGATATAGACCCAATTTAAAAAACCAGGTTTCCGATAAACCTGGTTTTTTGTACTTGTTTATTCATAATAATTATTGGTATTTTTTATGACCTTGATAACATCAGTATTAATATATTTCCAAGCTAAATTCAATTATACCAACTTCTCTACGGTCAGGAATACCAGTTTTTGGTGGCGCCGTCTTGCTTAAATATTGACTGATAATAGTTGAGTTAGATGACTGATAATCATATAAAACTTTTGTACTGAATAAACTAGTAATAATTAGTACTATTAATATTGTAATTTTACTCATATAGTTTGTGCTTTAACTTGCTCGCACTAATCTATATGGTGAAAAGTTTGAAAGTATGCAGCTTGGCAACGGATGTAACGGATGTGATGACGAGATTATTCCAATGTAAATATAAAGTTATAGTAACGTAGTTTGCTTTTGTAGACTGGATGTTAACATTGCCACCGAACCTAGAAGCAGAGTTTAAACTTGAATTAGAACAACTGGAGGTTAGACGTAATATGAAGTATGTAACGAGTATCGAGCGGTTGGCCAAGGATGAAGGTAGAAAGGAACAAGCATTATTGTTGCTAACTCGTTCATATATATAGCAATCCGCGCATCATTTGTAAAATTCCCTACGGGAAAGGTATATTTTTTACAATTCATGTACGCATTGCTATATTTTGTGTCGGCGCCTTTAAAAATGGAGAAATAGAATATACAACAATCTGGTAAAGTATTCTTAAGTGTAATTCAGGATTAAAGCCAGAGGTTTACGATGAAAGTTATTCATGGCACTTGGATACCTGATGCTTCTACTGATTTTGTTCAGCGGGGTGGTTTTTATCTGTGGGTGGAAACTCCTATACAGTCCGAATATAACAATAAAACAAAAACAAAAATTCACCCTGGTCATCTTGGCAAAGAAGAATTAGAAACTTTTTTGATACAGGAGTTGGGAATTAAAGACCCTGTATCATCTATAAAAGAACGTATTTCTCCAAAGTATTTTAATTTACCTACTGCTGATATACCGTTACCTTCTCCAGAGTTGAGTAAGTATTTAGAAGGGGAGATGCTTGAATATGAGGGTTTTGAGTGTTGGCAGGTAGAATGTTATAACGCTGTTACTACTGTTAAAACTGCTTCTTCTGACGCTGTTAATATTGTAAAGCTACTCTCGGAAATACATTTTTTAGCTTTGTATAATCCCTCAGAGATACAGTTTGGTTCTGATTTGTTATTCTGGTATCACTATACTCAAGCTTTTAAACAGGTTATTCTTAAAGACCAGTATATTCCAGCTTTGAAGTATAGAACTATCGAAGATGTTAAAACTAAGACAAAAAATAAGCAGGTACGTCAGACTAATTCCTTTGAAATATATGCTGGTTGGGAAATTATTTCGGAACAGTACGAAAATATTGTGAAAAAGTATACTGATTATATGCCGCTTTTAACTGTTGCAGGCGCCTATAATCGTAGTGACTCTACAGAATTTTTTGACCGTGAATCTCTATTGCGCCATTTCAGCGAGTATTTAATTCATGATATAGTTACGCATACTCCCCTAACTGCGGCATTCGATAAGCAAGTTGAAAATACGCTTGTTTATTACTGTCTTTACCCTGACCGACATAATCGCCTTTCGACGAATGAAAGTTTGGAAGAGTACGAGCAGTGGTTGACGTGGAAGCAAAAAATTACTCGCACTCAAAATAATTTGCCGTTTCATCTTTGTTTTCAGTTACATTCGGCTCAACCTGATACAATTGATGATTGGCGTATTCAGTTTTTGGTCGCTGATAAAAAAGACCCTTCTGCAAAGCTTCCTCTGTCTGAATATTGGTTAACAAGTCGTAAACCAACTGCCTATCAAAAGTTCGGTCAAGATTTTGAGGCTAATTTACTATTGAGTTTAGGATATGCCGCGCGCATGTATCCTAAATTATGGCAGGGTATGGAAACCGAGCAACCCCAAGAATTACGATTGAGTTTGGATGAAGCGTTTGATTTTCTTTCTGAAAGTGCATGGGTGTTGGAAGATGCTGGTTTCAAGGTGATTGTCCCTGCTTGGTATACTCCGAGTGGGCGCCGACGTGCTAAAATTCGTCTCAAGGCTTCGGGTAAAGGAAAGTCAGCAAGCAAAGTACAGGATAAAGGTTACTTTAGTCTCGACTCGATAGTGCAGTATGAGTACCAGCTGGCAATTGGAAATGAAGAAGTTTCTTCTCAAGAATGGGAACAGCTTGTTAGTGCTAAAACTCCTCTGGTTTACTTTCGTGGACAATGGATGGAGTTAGAACGCGATAAAATGCAGCAGTTTCTAGAGTTTTGGCAGTCTCACGGTGATGAGAAACCAGAAATGTCAATGCTTGAGTTTTTACAGCGTAGTGCAGAAGCTGATGACTCCTTTGAAGTTGAACACGATGAGTTTTTATCGTCGATGATGCTAAAACTGCATGATAAAAGTAAATTTGAGCCAATTTCTGATTTATCGCAGCTTCGAGGTACTTTACGGGAATATCAGAAACGGGGTGTTTCTTGGTTGAGTTATTTGGAACAGTTGGGGTTAAATGGTTGTTTAGCAGATGATATGGGACTTGGGAAGTCTATACAGGTAATTGCTCGACTGGTGCAGGAACGAGATAATAATATAGATAGTAAACAAAAAAGCTTGGCGCCAACGTTATTAATTGCTCCTACCTCGGTTGTTGGAAACTGGCAACGAGAAATAGACAAGTTTGCACCGCATCTAAAAGCGATGGTTCATCATGGCAGTACCCGATATCAAGATGAAACATTCAAGCAGATGTGTTTGGAACACGATGTTGTTATTACCTCGTTTACTCTCGCGCGTAAGGATGAGAAACTGTTGAGTGGTGTTGAGTGGCAACGGTTGGTTCTGGATGAAGCGCAAAATATCAAAAATCCCAAAGCTGCACAAACTAAAGCTATTCTGAAACTGCGTGCGAAACATCGATTAGCATTGACGGGTACACCTGTTGAAAATAGGTTACTAGATTTATGGTCAATTTTTAATTTTCTGAACCCAGGTTATTTGGGTAAAGAAGCACAGTTTCGGAAATCGTTTGAAATTCCAATTCAAAAAGACAATAGTCAGATTAAATCTACAACGCTTAAAAAATTAGTGGAACCCCTGATTTTGCGAAGAGTTAAGACTGATACATCTATTATTAATGATTTGCCTGATAAAGTCGAGCAGAAACTTTTTATTAATTTGACTAAAGAGCAAGCATCGCTGTATGAAGCTGTTGTTAAAGATGTTGAGGAGAAGATTCAACGCACTGAAGGTATCGAACGTAAAGGGTTGATACTTGCAACGTTGATGAAGTTGAAACAAGTTTGTAACCACCCAGCACAATTTTTACAGGATGGTAGCGAGTTTTTACCTGAACGTTCCCATAAACTAACTCGTTTGGCTGAAATGGTTGAAGAAGCTGTTTTAGATGGTGGAAGTTTATTGATATTTAGTCAGTTTACTAATATTTGTGAAGCTATTGAAAAACATATCAAGCATGTGCTTCATTGTAACACTTATTATTTACACGGCGGAACTGGGCGCCAGCGTCGAGAGAAAATGATTGCTGAGTTTCAAAACCCTGAGACGGAACCTTCGGTTTTTGTTCTTTCGCTAAAAGCTGGTGGTGTGGGTATTACTTTGACGAAAGCTAATCATGTGTTTCATTTTGATCGTTGGTGGAACCCTGCTGTGGAAGACCAAGCTACTGACCGCGCGTTTCGTATTGGTCAGAAAAAGAATGTTTTTGTTCATAAGTTTGTTGCTATTGGTACTTTGGAAGAGAAGATTGATTTGATGATTGAGGATAAGAAGAAGTTGTCTGCTTCTGTTGTTGGTAGTGATGAGTCTTGGTTGACGGAACTGGATAATGATGCTTTTAAGCAGTTGATTGCTTTGAATAAAAGTGCAATATTGGAGTAACGAACCGCAAAGTACGCAAAGGAAGAGAAGGAAGAGAAGGAAGAGAAGGAGTAATTATGAGTAAGTTTAGTAGAAGTTGGTGGGGTACACGTTTTATTGAGGCGTTGGAGTCTTTTACTGATTCTGGTAGACTACAGCGTGGACGTTCTTATGCTAATGGTGGTAAGGTTAAGAGTTTTGAGATTAATGGGAATGTGATTACAGCTAAGGTTCGAGGTTCGATAAATCATTATTTTGGTGTTTACAAGGAACCTACTTATAATATTTCTATTGAGTTGGCGCCTATTGCTAAACTGAAATGGAAGCTTGTTGTAGATAAGTTATCATCGAAGGCAAGTACTATTTCTCGACTTATGTTAAATGAGGTTCCAGAAAATATTGAGGATACTTTTTGTGAATTAGGATTGAATTTGTTGCCTCATAGCAGCAAAGATTTTAAAACCAGATGTTCTTGTCCAGATTCTAGCAACCCTTGTAAGCATATTGCTGGAGTGTATTATTTAGTTGCTTCGCAATTAGACGAAAACCCTTTTCTGTTATTTGAACTACGAGGAATTTCTAAAAGCGAACTTCAACAAAAGTTGTCGCAATCTTCTTTAGGTAAGGTTCTTTCTAAAGAACTCGATGCGAAACAAGTTTCTATTGAACCTTCTGACTCTTTTTTTACAAAACCATTAAAAACATCTGTTACTGAGGCACTTAGCGTGCGAGAGTTTTGGTTAGGAACTAAGCGATTACCGCAGACTATTGATGTTCCAAGTAAAAGTAGTGTATCAGCAATCGTTGTTAAAAAGCAAGGCGATTTTCCACCTTTTTGGGATAAAGATAATTCTTTTATTGAAGCTATGGAAGAATTGTATGAACGTGTTAAGATGAAAAACCAGAATCTACTTTGAGTTCACTACCAATAAATCCACCATACTCCATCTACGCAAACCCCATGACCTTGAAGAGTGACTCGCGCGTCGCTTTCTTGTACTGTGCTAGTTGGTGCAATTTGGTGCATTGTATGTCCAGAATGCATTACTATTTCTCCAATTTTGTAAGGATGATAGTTTTGATTGCGAAATCGAGGAATTAAATCCCAATCGAGTTGGTTATCTTGTCGAATGTCTTGATACTCTATATAATTAATATCGCAAAGATTTAAACCTCCACCGCTAGCTGGTAGCTCAATTGGTAGGGTAAAAGATAAACTTTGGCTAAAGTCAATATTTTCTGGATTATCCCAAGTTAAATATTGATACTGTAAATCAAAGTGCATTGAAGCTACAGGTAAAGTGGGAATAGCACCAGATAACCAAATATGAAATCCTGGGTATGCTGCATCTTCTCGATATTTAACTTCGGCGCCGAGTGTATTTTCAAGGTATTCTTTGACTAAATTGTAGATCCAACCGAAATGTTGACGTAAGATAGGATTATAGCGAGTAGCTTTTTGAACATAAGTATCTTGAGTGTCTTTAAATTCACCACAGTCTAAATAGCTAGCAGCTCCCAAGGTTGCAAATATATTATCGGTACTACCACGCACTAACCAATGCTCTCGTAGAGATGTAATATCTGAATATATACTCTCACACTGTTGTCCGGTAATTAATTTGTTGGGATTTGATAGGGAAGTTGTTGGTATTAATTTGGCTTTTGGAGAGAGATAATCTATTAGTAAATCGCTAATTTGACCTTCGCAACGGCGGTCATAACCATCATAACCTGGCATGGGGTTAGCTTCTAAACACCAATATTCACCTTCGGGAGTGAGTTTAAAGTCCCAACCAGCAAAAACCAAGCCAAAAGCTTTTGTTGCTTTAATAATTTTTGTTGCTAAATCTGAAGGAATTTCATGATTAGGAAAATGTTCGGCTAATTGATAATCGAGTCTATAATCAACTGTAGGACATTGAATTAGTTCCGCTTGATAATTATCGCCCACTACATGAACTCGCACGTCATTCCCAAGGATAAATTTTTGTAGGTGAACGGGTCCTTGAGTGGGATGGAAGTTGCTAAATTCCTCTTGTTTGACGATGCGACTATTCGCGCGTATTCCGGAAATTGGTTTGACTATTGCTTGTTGCGAACTTACAAATTCTGCTAATTTTATTGGATTGGAGCTAGTTATGCTCGGAGCTACCTTGAGTCCGTAATATTGCAATGATAATTCATGTAGAGGCTTGCTGCTATTATCACCGCGACAGTTAGGACGATTAATAACTTTTCCGGGAATTTGTTCTAACCAAGCTGTTAGAGCTACAACTAAACCCTGCCATCGGTGGGCAAGCACTATATCTGACTGTACAGGAGCGAGGTTGATGATTCGGCAATAGTATCCTGCTTTTGGGTCAAGGTGGTAGGTAGTGGTAGGGGTTTTAATCCAACTATTACCATCTACAGGTAATTGTATCGACCAATCCCCCTCAGTAATCACTTCGCGTAAATTAATTACTTCTAGCTCAAGTCCTTTACTAGCAGCTAGTTTAACGAAATAACAAAAAGTGCGGTCACTATCTAGACCTATTACATAGATTTTTGGCATAGTACCTCGTATAAACTATTTGCAAGTTCTGACCAGACTAATTCGACTTGTTCCCAAGTGGGGAAACTTTCTACCCTTGCTATGGCTGCTTTCTCTAAATTTGGCTCAATACTCCAAATCACCACACCAAAATTTAAATCTAACTTTCGCAATAGACTAATACTGCGGTCTTCTAAATGTAAATGTTCTAAAGGTACTTGAGTCGAACGCCAAGCTTTGTTTGCCAAAACAACAACAATCTCATAATCGGCGCCTGATAAAGTTGAACGATAACGATAGGGACCACTTCCGGAAAGAACTTCACCAGCTACAGCACTTTCATAAGTTCCTAAATCTTGAACGTACCATTGTTGTTCGGGTATAGACAAAAAAGATTGCTTTTGATGACAAGTAAATATCTCTTGGGTATCGGGAGTTAAATCAGCACGAACTTGAGTCAACACACTAGAATTTGCAATTTGTCCCCACATATTGCGAGGTGTAGGACGATTCAACATCGGCGCCTGACAAGCAGTTGCTACAGCCCAAAGAGTTGATAGAGCTTCCTCGTACTGAAAAGTGTCATCGAAGTTTTTCCGCATTAAAGGCGGGGAAACAGTACGAATAATCATCGGTAAATCGGGACTAACGCTGACTTTTCCGTTGATTATTTCTAAGGTGAATAATTGAGATGCTGATAAAACATCTAAAATGGCTACACTTTTATTCAAAGCAGTAAAATAATCAACGATAGATTGCGCTAATTTATCATCCGCTTCACCAACAATTAATAAGTCCATCCCTGCCTCTTTTATGTCTTTATGTCAATTTGTTTTAAAACATTCTCTTAGAAAATTGGTTGTTTACTCTTCAACAGTTTACCAGGAAGCTGATTGCGGATATTTCCTCTAATAACTGGATTAATCCTTTCATCTCCAGGTCTATAAATACCTCCACAGTTACCGCTTTCACAAGATTCTTTACCATCTTTTGATTCTTTTTTCTTGTCGTCGCTGGCTTCTTTGCCAGTACCACCATCTTGTCCATTAATTTTTATAGGTTTAACTTGCTGTAGTCCTCCTAATGAATCGTAACGCTGATTTATATCTATGAATGGAGCATTATGCTTCATGACTTGAGTAGGTACTTCTGCTTTTACAGAATTGACTGTAGTCACTAAAACTGCTGGAATAGTTAGCCCCAAAAGGAAAAGAAATTGACCTTTAAAGTGAGACAATTGAATTTTCATGATATTTATTTCTCGATTGTGTTGATAATAAAGGTTTGGAGCCTATATCTTGGCATCAACCCTTATTGCTTTCTAAACGTAGATATGTCTGACGAGGATGGTTTATGCAGTCTCACTAAAATTTTTTGAATTTCATTTATAATACGAAGGTTCGGTTTATTCGGTTTACCGTACAAAAAATACATGTGGCGCCTGATGAACACTTGGCTAAGGGACTTCCAAGAATTTAATTCTCCATGTTGTGGAATGGGCATCCTTGCCCGTTCCAACTGTAGGCGGGCGGGACGCGCACCCCACAAGAAATTTTTGGGTATTTTTTTATTTGGAAGTCCCTAAAAAAAATAACTACTTCGTTGTATTTACTCCGGCTCAAAGAAACCTACCGGAGCGCTAGGCAAAGGGGATTTGGCTTGCGCTTCAGTGGGTTTTGGTAGGAACCTGTAAAACTAGCAAACTCCTACTTAAACGTCTCCTATATATATACGGCTTTACATGATGAGTTTATACAATAATTTATATCTGTCTTGGGACAGATGCTGGTAAAATGAACTTTATTCTCCGATTTATCCTGATATGTCCAAAGTGACTATGGATACGTAGATGGTAGATGCACCCTGATTCAATATAACCCTAATCGTTTAACGGTTGGGGTTTTTTTATTTTTGCTCATGAGTGATTCGCGATTTATCCTGATGTAGTTAATACCTTTGCGAATACAACATACATAGATGCACCCTGATTAACCTCTGATCCCCAGTCACTTGTTGACTGGGGTTTTATTTTGGGTAGATTTTTTGTGCAATAATCAAGAATTTGTTAAATCACAAGCATGGATTATTGCTGATGGTGAGGTGGAGTGAATTGCAAAGGCGCCAACTGCTGCTCAAATTCCTGAGAGTCGAGTGTTGTGCAAGTGATACACTGCACGAGTTAAGGAAAGGTTAAAACCAGTGTACGTTTAGTGCCTTACTATTTACGGGTTTTGTTTTAAACCCAGTAGCATAATGGTATGTTTGCTCCCGAAGTCGCTCTACCAAACAATGTGTAATAATTTATCTACCTATAAATGAACAATATTTAAAGTATGCCAGTTGGTATTAATAAAAAGAAAGATGAACAACAATTACATACTCCGAAGCTTTGGCTATTATTAGTTGGTGTTAATCAATACGAAGATGAAGAGTTGCCTAGTTTGCGTTATTCAGCTTTGGACTGCCAAGGGTTGAGTGAAGCGCTAACTGTCGCAATGCTACATCCAAACAAGGAAGTAATCAAATATAATGATTTTGCAGACAAGCCAATTATCGGCGCCGTTAGTACTAGTTTAAAGCAAATCACAGAGCAAGCACGCTTTGAAGATACTATATTATTTTATTTTTCTGGACACGGTATATTAGACCCAACAACACAACGGTGTTTTTTATGTTTGCGCGATACTCAAAAAAATGACTTGATAAATACATCTCTCCCACTACAAGAATTATTACAGATGTTAGGTCAATCTGCCGCGCGCCAGCAGTTAATATGGTTGGATGCTTGCCATAGTGGAGGTATGACACTACGAGGTACAGAACAATTAGTACAAGTGTTACAAGGCGCCGCTGCCACAAGTAAAGGTTTTTATGCTTTATTATCGTGTGATATAAATCAGCAATCTTGGGAGTTTCCCGAATTGGGACATGGTGTGTTTACATATTACCTGATGCGAGGGTTACGTGGTGAAGCAGCATTTCAAGGTGTGATTACAGCAGATGAACTTTATAGATATGTTTATCACCAAACACTACAATATATAGATAAGACGAATCAACAATTACGGTTAATTAATCAACAGCGACGGTCTAAAGGAGATTCTAACTTACAACGCGAGTATCCTCTGCAAACACCAAAGCGCATTGTGGAAGGTGTGGGAGATGTAATTTTAGGTAATGCAGGTAATAGTGAGTTGGTGTTTCCGAGGGTTGCACTTGTTATCGAAGGAACGACTAATAGCAATACATTATCTTTGAGTAAAGCGTTGCGTGGTATATGTGGGTTTGAGTTGGAGTATTTACCACGTTCTGGAAAAATTACCACTAAAAGTATTCGTGACAATATTCAAAATTGTTTACGCTTATCCACACAATCACAAGAACTTACAACTGCACTATTATATTTACGCGGACGTTTACAAGAAACCCCAACAGGAGATTTCGCTTTATCTCTTTCTGATGATGTTTGGTTAAGTCGTGATTGGCTACGGTTACAACTGCGAAACTCAATCGTATCCCAATTAGTTCTTATCTTAGATTGTGTTGCAACCGAAAATATACATGCAACACTTCTACAACAATGGATTGAAGATTTACAAGTAAGTACCGATAAAGGTTTATGTATTATTGCCGCAGTTAATAATGAATCTGCTCCCGAAACGTTTGTAACTGCCCTTATTAATACTTTACAATCTGCTCGTCCATCTGTTGGTTTATCTGCTGCTGGTTGGATATCACAATTACAAGTTTACCTTGCAGGCGCCTTACCGTTACACATTTGGCTTTCGGGTACACGTGGTGTTATCGAAATCATACCATCTACCACAGGCGCCCCAACTAAACCAACAAATATCGATTTAAATATTTGTCCATATTTAGGTTTACGAGCATTTACAGAAGACGACGCTCAGTACTTTTACGGTAGAGAATCTTTAATTCAGAATCTCATATATCACATTACAACACAGTCATTCCTGGCAGTTGTTGGTGCTTCCGGTAGCGGCAAATCTTCTGTAGTACAAGCTGGACTCATTACACAATTACGACTTGGTAAACAATTACCTGGTAGCGAAAAGTGGCTGATTAAAAGTATACGTCCCGGCGCCCGTCCTTTAGAAGTACTTGCACATCTGGGTGATAATGCAAATGTTTTGGAAGGTTTACTTTATCAAGGAGTAGAAGGGTTTGTTTACTGGTTGCGAAGCTGTCCAGCAATAGTTGTATTAATAGTAGACCAGTTTGAAGAATTATTTACCTTAACACCCGATGCAGATAGAGAAAGATTTTTGGAATTGGTGTTAGGCACCTTACGATATACCAGTGATAAGTTTAAACTAATCATAACATTGCGCGTCGATTTTATGGCGCCAGCTTTAGAAATTTCTACACTCGCACAGCTATTACAATCTTCTAGTGTTTTAGTTCCACCACATTTAAACAATAATGATTATCGTCGTGTGATTATAAAACCAGCAGAACAAGTTGGTTTAAAAATAGAAACTGGGTTAGTGGAAGTATTACTGCAAGAATTAAACCATTCTGCCAGTGACCTACCTTTATTAGAATTTGTTCTAGAACAGTTATGGGAAAAACGTGTTAATGGAGAATTAACGTTAGCGGTATATCAACAGCACCTAGGAGGAATTGCAGGCGCCTTGGAAAAAAGAGCGCAAACAGTTTATGATAATTTGGATAATGCAGCCAAAGACTGCGCGCGTTGGATATTTCTCTCACTCACAAAATTGGGAGAAGGAACAGAAGACACTCGGCGCCGTGTGTTAAAGTCAGATTTAGCAGTAAAGAAGTATTCTCCCGCTTTAGTCGAACGAACTTTGCAAGCATTAACAGCAGCAAAGTTAATTGTAATGAACGTTGAAGAAGAATTTTCTGTAGAAACCTCTCCCCCAACCCCTCTCCTACAAGGAGAGGGGAGTGCAGTTGTTCCCCCTTCCCTAACAGGGAAGGGGGTTAGGGGGTTAGGTGTTCAACAAAACGTAGAAAGTCAAGTAACCATCGAAGTTGCCCATGAAATATTAATTCGTCATTGGTCAACGTTACGGTGGTGGTTAGAAGAAAACCGTAATAGACTACGGTTACAGCGACAAATTGAACAAGCTGCACACTTGTGGAAACACAACAACCAGCAAACAGAGTTTTTATTGCAGGGTGTACGTTTAGCTGAGGCAGAGGAGATTTATATTAAGTACACTTCGGAATTATCATTCGATGTACAAACATTTATTGCCGCTTGTTTAGATGACAGAAGGCGCCTACAATTAGAACAAAAGAAACGTTTACGCCAAACTCAAGCAGCATTGGCTGTTATTAGTATATTGGGAGTTGCGGCAACAGGATTTGGTGGGTTTGCTTATTTTCAACGTACTGCAGCACAAACACGTGAAGTCACCGCATTAAATGCATCATCAGAAGCACTATTAAATTCTCATTCGCAATTAGAAGCTTTATTAGCAAGTATCAAAGCTAGTAAACAACTTAAACAAGTAGTAACTTTTTTGGGGGCGCCAAGTCAAGATATTCAACTTGCTACAGCAGCTACTATGCAACAAGCTTTATCACTCACACATGAAATTAACCGTTTGCAAGCACACACCGATAAAGTAAACGCGGTTAGTTTTAGTGCTGATAATCTACTTATAGCTTCTGCTAGTGATGATAATACAGTGAAAATATGGCGCCGCAATGGGGATTTAGTAAACACTTTCAAAAACCATCGAGATAGAGTTACATCTGTAGTATTCAGTCCTGATGGTAAATATATCGCTTCTGGTGGCGCCGATAAAACTATCCAACTGAATTCAATAGACGGTAAAATTACAAAAACCTTTACAGGTCATAATGACTTTGTAACCAGTTTAGCTTTGAGTCCAGATAGTAAAACAAAAACATTAGTATCAGCCAGTCGTGATCAAACGATTAGAATTTGGAATATAGATGGTAGCTCTAAAATAATTAATGCTCATGACGGTTGGGTAAATACTGTAGCAGTCAGTCCCAATGGTAAATATATAGTATCTGGTGGTGAAGATAATTTAATTAAGCTTTGGCAAGTAGCAGATGGGAAGTTAGTTCAAACCTTGACTGGACACAAAGATAGAATTAACCATGTCATATTTAGTCATGATGGGAAAAATATTGCTTCAGCTAGTGATGACTCGACAATAAAAATATGGAGTCTCAACGCTGAAGAGATACAAACCTTTACAACTCAAGCAAACAGTATTTCTTTTAGCCATGATAATCAAACTTTAGTCTCAGCTAGTGACGATGGTTCAATCAAGCTATGGCTGTTGAGTGGTAAACTAATGGCGATGTATCAAGGACATAAAGCACAAATTACAGATATTACCGTCAGTCAAGATGGGATTATTGCCACTAGTAGCGACGATAAAACAGTGCGACTATGGAATTTAGCCAAGCCTAACACTCAGAATAATACTATATATAGTGTTGCTTTTAATCCTGATGGAAAAACCTTTGCGACAGGTGGTTGGGACGGCGCCGTCAATTTATATAATAATAATCAAGAATTGATATCCACTTTCAAAGCGCATCAAAATATTATTTCTGCCATCGCCTATAGCCATGATACACAAAAATATTGGTTGGCAACAGCAAGCGCAGATAAAAGTGTGAAATTGTGGAATTTTAAAACTCGACAATTAATCCAAACCCTATCTGGACACCGTGAGAGAGTAACATCGGTAGCGTTTAGTGGTGATGATAAAATTATAGCGACAGTAGGCACCGACAAAACAGTAAAATTATGGCGTGTCAAAGATGGGAAACTACTGCACACACTGACAGGACATAGCGACGAAGTAACCAGTGTTGCTATTAGTACACAGGGACTGATAGCATCAGGTAGTAATGATAATAAAATCAAAATATGGCGCCTGGATGGTAAATTGATAAAAACACTTGCAGGACATGGAAGTGCAATATCATCATTAGTGTTTACACCAGATGGGAAAATTCTTGCTTCAGCCAGTTGGGATAATACGATTAAACTCTGGCACAATAACGGTGAACTTATCACGACTTTAACAGGACATAATGATGGAGTCACAAGTTTAAGCTTTGGTAATGATAATCAAATTCTTGCATCTGGCAGTGCAGATAATACAATTAAACTATGGAATATTGATGATAAAACTTTAATCAAAACACTTTCAGGATATCCGAGTCAAATCAACACTATCAGCTTTAGCCCAAATAATAAAGCATTAATAACAGGGAGTGATGCGGGAGTAACACTGTGGAACTTAAATATAGATAAATTAATCAAACAAAGTTGCGCGCGTGTAAGTGATTATTTATCTAATAACCGTTATGTCAACTCTACGGATAAAAAAAATTGTTTGCAGTAATAAAATCCTTGTAGAGACGCTCCGGTTCCTCGCGTCTCTACATTGTCGGAAATTATTAATTAAAATAAAGGTACATTCAAGCCTACATTTATACCTAAAGAAAAATTATTCAAGTCTATTGAACTTGCAGAAGACGAGCCAAATAGGTAAGATGCTGTACTACCTATAAATAAGTCTTGATTGATGTTATATATTAAATCTAGACCGATTTGATGTTGAGTATCAAACCTTTCTTGCTGAGTATAATCTTTGAATGTTAATTTATAATCAACTGCTCCTTGTAGCTTGGGAGTGATATCATAACTTAAACGTGCGCCTAACGAGTTAGCAATACGATTTTGTTCTTTTGGTTCAGCAAAGCTCGCACGTAAGTCGTAAAAAGTATCGAGTTTGAGTTGTGAAGCAAGTTGGTCTTGTCGTCCAATAGTCAGACGAACTGCATCATCAAGCAGAATTCGTGAACCACTATTATTATGTAGTCTGTCTTGCACCCAACCTATTTGACCGTACATTCCCGGCACCAGTCTTTGTTGCACTCCAGCATTAAAGCTGAGATAATTATAGTTAAATTCGTCTTTTGTGGCAAAATTTGTTAATCCTCCAGTAATGGATGTAATTAAGCGAGTATTTTCACCAAGTTTAGGTGTGGCAAGTAACGTTGCACTGTTTGTAAATACTGTGTCGCTACGTTGAAGAAAGTCAACAGCGGTAATGTTAGAACTAGTAAATGTTCCAGAACGTAATAATAATTGTACATCAGGCTGGCGCCTTTGTGGTGGTTGTTTTACAGGACTAGGTTTAATAATACGAATTTCACCCAATTCATCTTCTACTTCTTTTGGGTCTAAAGGTTGGTTTGAAGGATTATTTACAAAATTATCGCTGGCATTGGGAACTGCAATAGCCTGATTTATATCCGACATCGTTAATGCAAGCAAGGAACCAATAGTAATCGAATAAGCATGTATATTTTTCATATCTTTGCATTTATATAAAAACTATTAAGGTTTAGTTTGTAGTAATAGAATCTGTCCTTGTAAAGGTTGCTATTGTGGTTGTGGTTGTGGTTGCTGTGGTGGTTGTGGTTGTGGTGGTCTTTGAGGAACCACAACATCACGTCTATCTTCAAATGTGCTAATTACATCATCTCCAGTATTTATACAATTAGTTGATAAAGTACTGGCGCCACTTCTTCCGTTTAAACTACACAATCCTTCAATCCAACGTTGTTGTGCTTGCAATGCAGCAAGTGTATCTTTTCTTGCTAATCTAAAAATTTCTTGAACGCGCGGAGATTCTTGTAATAGTAAATTTTCTTGTCCTGGCCCTAAACCTGCTGCTAATTTACTTGTGGCATAAAAACGGTTTAAATCAAATGTTTTAACTCCACCTAACACACCATTTTTGATATCAACGGTCTCTCCACCATTTAATATGACAAATTGAGTACCCGTTATATCATAAACTTTAATCGGAGCGGCGCCTAAATTAGAAATAAGAGCCAATTTAGTAGTACTGTCATAACTGATAGCAAAAGCACCACTTTCTTTTTTCAAAAATAAAGGTTGTGTATCTTCTTGTGCTGGTAAAGACGCAATAACACTTTCTACTTTCCCACCACCTGGTAATTCAACTGTTGTACCCGCACTACCTGGAGGAGTAACTGCAACAACTGTACCATTTTGCAATTCAAAAATAGTTTCTGCAACAACTTGACCATTTTTGAGTTGCATACGTCGTAAACCTGGTTTAAATCTAAAAGTTGCGTTTGAACCAACACGTAAAAAAGAACCCTCGTTGAATAATAACTCCGCGCGTGAACGTGCTAAAGTTTGCAGCGCATCCAAAGGTTTTAAGACATCAGCTTGTCTTGCTGGACGAGGATTTTGATTAGTTAACAATAACTGGACAGCATTTAATAGCTTGTACACAGACGCATTTGTCAACTCTGGGTTTTGCTGTGCTTGTGCCGGTATTAACCACGATACAACCAGAGTAATTGTAAAAAGCCATTTTTGAGTTACCAACCAAATTTCTCTCTTCATCTATCCACACCTCACTCGTGCCAGATTTATTATTTCATTTGAGACACAGGAAAACCCGGAAATAAATAATTACATGTATATTTACTGAACTTCAAAAAACCCACTTCGCTAGCCAAGAGGGTGTTGGCTAGCGCTTTGGATTTTGGTAGAAACCCATACTCGTTAAAACGTCTCCTGTATATATACGAGCGGCACTCCAAATTTATGCAATAATTTTTGTCTAACTTGGCGCCAATCACCTGTTATTTATCCTCCCCAATTTACGTGTAGCCTTGCCGCTTCTTCGTTAAGTATCGACAAGTATAAATTAAATAGTGACATGAACCACTACTGGTCTATGTCAATAGTTTTGGTTAGTTGCGGGTGCTTAGATTCCCGACTTCTTGAAGAAGTCGGGAATCTGAACTCCCCAAAATTAATGACACGAACCACTAGTGGTCTGTGTCATTAGTTTTGGTGTGTAGGGTGCGTCAAAACCAGACATATAAGCTTCTTCAATAAAAGCTTGCGTTAAGCTAATCAAATCTCTTAAAACACCGCCTGAAAATTTAATAAGTAAATCAATTGCTGCATGTTCAATAAAATTACTTTTGGAGCGATTTTTTAAAATTTTTCTAAAAAAATAATCAGATTCTTGGTCATTTTCTATATCAAAGCAAGGCTGATGATAAAAGTAGTTGAACTCATTCTTTATGGAAGTACTATAGTCCCCGTATAGAGATACTAAAGGTCCGACTACAACAACACCTATGTTAGCGTTAGACAGATTTATTACATCTGATGCAATAATTTCTGCAAAAATTTGTGAATCATTAAGTCTATCTAGTCCATCAAAGAGTAAAACAATATGACCACAAACTTTTTTTGCAGTTGCAACTACTTTAGAGACAGCATTAACTAAATTACTTATATTAGAGTTTGATTTTGGTGGAATCACCCCCTGATGCTCTATTCTTTCAAACTGCATACTTGAAACAGTCGGTAAAGTATCTTTTCTAACTATTGTTGTATAACCGTATGCTATGTTACGAATTGTTTGGATGCTATGGTTTATATCCTCATCAGCGTTATTGTATGCTAATTTAGATATTTCTAAGCCAGCAATTGCAGTTAAGGCGCCTGCTGAAATTTTATAAATATCAGTATATAAACTTACATCAATATAAATAGGATAAATATCCTCGATTTGTTTAATATTTTGAGCAGCGAATAATAATTGAGTTGTTTTTCCTGAGCCAAGCCCACCGATTAATAAATGCGATGATGTTGGACGTAAAGCTACACGTGCAGTTATTGTTTCTGCTAATAATTTAAGCGGCGCCTGTACATAATAGCCATTCTCGATTGCTTGTTGAGGATTTGCTGCTCCCTCAAAAGCTGCCATTCTCTCTCTAAATAGGTGTAGGCGATTTGACATAAAATGAGAGCGCGATTGTATAAACTCTACTCTAAAATTAGCATACCTGAACGTAGGTTGGGTGGAGGCTTTGCGTAACCCAACATAAGTAAGAAGATTTGTTAAGTTCCGTTTGACAGGCGAGACGCCTATCCTACGAGGTACGTAATGGTGAATGCTCATTTAAAGAAAAACTAAGAAAAGCGCGTTAGTTCCTGTCAAGTTGAATAAACTCGGAAAGTGTAGCTGTGTAAACTTAGCAGGGGTTAGCTGTAAATGGCAAGCAAGAATAAGGCTTTACAAAAACATACCGGGTTTGGCGCCAGAAGTTTAACGCCTGAACTGCGTAAGGCTGAAACTTTTATTACGCAGGGTAAGTGGTTAGAAGCACGTTATATTTTAGATGGGCTATCACATGATTATCCTAAAAATCGCGATGTTTTATTAAATTTGATTAATGCTTGCTATGAGGTTCAGGATATTGCTGGTTATACGCGCGCGTGTGAAATGTTATTAGCTGTACAACCAAATCATGCTGATATTACTTATAGTTTAGCTGGTGGATATTTATTAACACAGCATCCTTTACTCGCACTGCAAGCGTTTCGTGATGCTATGAGTAAATTTCCAAACCATGAACGATACAAAGATGCTAGTGAAAAAGTTACAGAGTTAGAAGTTGTTACAAAAAAATTAGTTTCTGATATTGGTTTGGATGGAGAAGAAGGATTACCAATTGCTATATTACATGAACGCGGGCGCCTATATTTACAGCAGTGTAATTATGTAAAAGCGCGTCAAGTTGAAGAAGCTGTATTACAAGCGCATCCTAATTTCGTATCGGCTTATAATAATCTCAGTTTGATTGATTTTGTTGAAGGGAATTTAGATGCAGCGATTAGTACTTGCCAAAAAGTTCTCGATATCCAACCTGATAATATACATGCGCTAGCAAATTTAACCCGGTTTCTTTGTCTCAACGGTGAGTTTGAAGAAGCACAACGAGTTGCCGAACGTCTCAAAGCTTCACATGCATCAGCTTGGGATGCTTGGACTAAAAAAGTTGAGGCACTTTCTTATTTGGGTGATGATGAAGCAGTATTACATATATATGATGAAGTTCAGTCACAGGATAGTAAAACCAACAGTAGCGGTTTATTTTACCACCTTGTTGCTGTAGCAATGGCGCGACAAGGCAGGATAGATGAAGCGCGCGACTTGTGGAAAAAAGCCCAAGATTATTTAACAGGCGCCCATTTGGTACGGGAAAATTTAGAAGACCTCAAAAACTCTGTTGCACAACGTCATGCACCTTGGGCATTTAGTTTTGGACAATGGGTAACACAAAAAACACTTGATGAACTTAAAGTAATTACAGGTGCCAATCCTAAGCCGTCATACAATGAGCAAAAATCTAAAGTAATCCAAAAATACTTTGCTGAACATCCTAATTTTACCAAGCTAATACCTGCACTTCTTGACCGAGGTGACAAAGACGTGCGCGAACTAGCTTATAGTTTGGCTTTATTAGCTAAAACTCCTGAAAGTTTTGCTGCATTACGCGACTTTGCTTTAAGTCAACGTGGACCAGATGACATGCGTTACCATGCAGCAACTAAATTATCTCAAGCTGGTTTATTGTCATCTCCTATCCGGATGTGGTTACAAGGTAAATGGCAAGATATCAGTCTACTTAACTACGAGTTTCATCGCGAACCAATATTCCTACATTCAACAGAAGTTCATACTATGTTAACACATGCGTACTGGTTGATGAAGACACCATCACCAGAGTCATTAGAAGAAGCAGAAACAATTCTTAAGCAAGCTTTGGAAATTACAAACTCTCCTACCTTACTTAATAATCTTGCTCTTTGTTATGAACATCAAGGACGTAAAGAGGAAGGTCAACAACTGTTACATGAAATTACAGAACAGTTTCCAGATTATGTGTTAGCGAAAGTTGGTATTGCCCGCGCGCATATAGTAAATGGTGAATATGATGAAGCGTCGTCCATACTAACTCCATTAATGCAGCGCAAACGTTTTCATTATGAAGAGTTTTCTGCGTTCAGTAATGCTTATATTGAATTACTGATAGCAAAAAAACAACGCGATGGCGCCCGCGCGTGGTTGAAAATGTGGGAAGGTATCGACCCGGAACATTTAGATGTATTACGGTGGAAGGATAAATTAGAAGGTGCTTTTATGCGGTTGCGTAATAATGATTGGTAGGTATATTGGCAACGGATGTAACAGATGTAACGGATGGTTGATTTTAAACAGTAGGGTGCGTGACACTACCATTACTCCGCTTCGTTGTTAAAAATTGGTGGTGTCACGCACCAAAATTTTTTTTGTAACTAAGAACAGAATTTCCTTCTGTGTCTTTCTTTTGAAATAGAAATTCTATAAAAATTATTCTTGCTAATAAATCATGAATTGTTGTATAATCAGTAAGTCCAGCTTCATAAAGCTGGCACCGAACCTCTTTTAGATTACTCAACAGCATTTGGTCAGCAGAACTACTCTTTTTAAAGCGCGCGTTGTTCTTCTCAAAAAACTCACCAGATACTAATTCTATCCACTGCAATGCATTCGCAGCTTGTGTACTTAAGGAAACATCTTTCAATGCAATATCTTAGTACTAAGTTAAATATCTACTTTTAAGTTTCTGTGTCGCTTGCTTCCGGAAGGTGCCAACCTTAACTTGACACTAATGGCAAGGACAGCCATCCCACAAGAATTATATTTATTTTCGTACTTTATCTAACTCCAAAGCGCTGTATTTTGATTCTTTTCCGAAATCGGCGCCAGTACGCTGTACCCGGATTTCTCACAAACGAGAAAAAATCATTGATTTGAATAAAATTGAGGATGATTTAATT